>QMPB01000413.1 GCA_003648395.1 Bacteroidota bacterium | reverse complement strand
TTTATAAATTACCTGCTTGAGGAAGTTTATAGCTAAGCCCGATTTTAAAAATAAGAGATCTATCACTGTAGGTATTATGTTCTACAGCAAACCATGAATTAATATTATATTGAAACTGGATATTAGCATTTATGGTTATTTTATCATCAATAGGGACGTCAATACCGGCACCCATAAATAACATAAAATTAAAAATATCAAATACTTCGCTTGCTGAACCACTATCTTCAGTTATTACTTTTGTTGGGTTATTTTTATCTTTAGATACTTCTGTATATCCGTCAATATCAGAATACACCAAAAACGACATTGAAGGACCAAGCTGTAGATAGTACTTTAGATTATTTCCAAATACAAATTCTGGAAATGCTTTTATATTAATAAAATGAAGATAATAATCTCTTGATTGATACACATAAGCACCTGGTTTTACCTCATCTACATTAAAATGTGAACCTTGAAATTGATAGGAAATAGAACTGCCAAAGTTAAGAGTTCCTGGCCATCTCTTTTTATAATTCAGCTCTATGTCAATTAGGTTTTTAGGCGTATAATCTATATTCGCATTGTTATTAATAACTATATTATAATATGGAATACCATAGCCAAAGTTCACTCCAACAATGGATTGTGAATAAGAAATGCTACTAATAATTGTAAATAATAATAATATTGGATACTTGAACATATAAGAGTTGTATTTATGTTTATTCATGACGTAATGCTTTTACGGGTGTAATTTTACTAATTATTCTAGATGGCCAAAGCATCATAAGTGCAATTATAGCTATAACACCTATATTTAAAAGAATAATATAAATAGGGTTTAAGTTTATTGGTATAGCATTCATATAATATGTTGAAGCATCAAGTGGTATAATTTTGAAATAGTATTGTATAAAAGATATCCCAAGTCCAATAGCATTACCCAAAAGCAGACCTCTAAAGCTAAGATGTAGGCTATGGTAAATAAAAATCTTTCGAATACTTTTATTAGTTGCACCCATAGCCATCATTGTACCAATGAACTTAGTTTTTTCAAGTATTAGAATTAATAGAGTAGCTATCATTCCAATTCCAGAAATCATAATCATAAGACCAAGAATAAAATAAACATTAGTGTCGAGAAGTTTCAACCAATCCATAATAAATGGATATCTTTGATTAATATTCATGGCTTTTAGGTCGTAATCTATTTCGTTAAATATCCATGAGGTAATACTTTCCATATCATCAAAGTTATTAAGAATTACTTCATAACCAGCAATTTCATTATTCTTCCAAGAGTTTAGTTTTTGAATATGTCTAATATCTCCGTAAACAAACTTATTGTCAAAATCAGAAAAGCCACTTTCGTAAATACCTGAAATAGTAAACTTGCGAATACGTGGTGGGTCTTGCATAAAATACATCAAAATACTACTATCAATACCAAGCTGGAGTTTTTCGGCAATTAGTTTAGAGATAATAATTTCATTGGTTTTCTTATTAGAGTTAAGAACAGGAATTTTACCGGAGATTAGCCAAGGATTAAAGTTTTCCCAGTCGTAAGTTTCGTCCACTCCTTTAAAAACACAACCTTGAACTACACCTGATGACTTAATAATACCACCTTTATAGGCAAATGGCGAAATACTCTTAACTCCTTTATGTAATCTGATTTTTTGTTCAAGAATAGAATCTCTATTTATAGGAGGGAGTTCCATTGAATTATTGAAATCATATTTTGTAATCTGAATATGACCATCAAAACTAGCAATCTTTGTTCTAATGCTTTCTTGAAAACCAGTTACAATACTAACTGCTAGAATCATAACAGCTAATCCAAGGGCGATACTCAGAATACTTAAACGCAAAGCTGCTTGGGAGAATCTCTTTTTATTTTCTTTTAGAAATCGTTGAGAAATGTAATATTCAAAGTTCAATATAGCTAGTTTAAAGATTCTTTATTATAAATAATACTGCAAATATAATTCTATTTGAAATTAAATTGTAAATAAAAAGCATACCTATTAAATATTGTTTACTTTTGAAATTCAATGATAAAACAGAATACAAATATAAATCCTAATAAGTGGATAGCAGATTATGGTGATATGCTTTATAATTATGCCTATTCTAGATTATCATCATCAAATGTGGCTGAGGATATAGTTCAAGATACCTTTGTATCAGCATTGGGAGCAGTGAAGGAATTATTAGAAAGCTCATGAAATAGAATACATAACTCTCTTTGGTTAATAGTTAATAAAAAGGCATGAGTTTGAACTCATGCCTTTTTATTAAAATTCAGATGTAAAATAAAAATTTATTTCAGGAAATTTATCTTGAGCCATCTGAAGAGAATAAGGCGAATCAGCCAAGAATACATCTCTACCTTCCTTATCGAAAGCCATATGCTGGAATTTTCTTTCAATAAATTCTTTTAACTTAGCATCATTATCAGATGTAATCCAAACAGTCTTATAAAGTCTTATTGGCTCATACCTACATTTAGCATTATATTCATGTAGTAGCCTGTATTGAATAACTTCAAACTGTAATGCTCCAACTGTTCCAATGATCTTACGAGTACTTGCTCTTCCTGTAAATAGTTGAGCTACTCCTTCATCCATTAGTTGCTCTATTCCTTTAGCCAACTGTTTCGATTTCATTGGGTCATCATTCTCAATATACTTAAATAGCTCAGGAGAGAAACTAGGAATTCCTTTGAAATGTAAGTTTTCGCCTTCTGTTATGCTGTCTCCAATCTTAAAGTTGCCAGTATCGTGTAGTCCTACTATATCGCCAGGAAATGCTTCGTCAATAATTGATTTCTTAGAAGCCATAAAAGCTGTTGGGCTTGAGAATTTGATTGTTTTATTATGTCTAATATGTTTATAATTGGTATTTCTTTTAAATATACCAGAACAGACTTTTACAAAGGCAATTCTATCGCGATGATTAGGATCCATATTGGCATGAATTTTAAAAACAAAACCGCTAAATTTATCTTCCTCAGGACTAATAATCCTTTCTTCTGTTTCAATGGGAAGTGGGGAAGGAGCGATATCAACAAAGCAATCAAGTAATTCTTTTACGCCAAAGTTATTAAGTGCACTACCAAAAAATACAGGAGCAACTTCTGCTGCTAGATATTTCTCAGTGTCAAACTTAGGATAAACTCCATCAATTAGTTCTATGTCTTCTCGAAGTTGATTAGCATCTTCACCAATATATTCTTCAATCTCAGGGTCATTAATATCAGTAAAGAGAACTGAATTATGTTGTTCTATTTTCTCATTTGCATTAAATAGAACAAGTTTTGAATCATAAATATTGTAAACACCTCTAAACTCTGGACCATCATTTATTGGCCAACTAAGTGGTCGTACGTCAATTTCTAATTGAGCTTCAATTTCATCAAGTAGATCATAAGGGTCTTGTGCTGGTCTGTCCATTTTATTAATAAAAACTATCACAGGAGTTTTTCTCATTCTACAAACCTGCATTAGTTTTTTTGTTTGAGGTTCAACACCTTTGGCAGCATCAACAACAATTATTACAGAGTCTACGGCCGTTAATGTTCTAAAGGTATCTTCAGCAAAATCTTTATGACCAGGAGTGTCAAGTATATTTATTTTATGATCTCTATAGTTAAATGCCATTACTGAAGTAGCAACAGAAATTCCTCTTTGTCGCTCTATCTCCATCCAGTCGGAAGTAGCTGTTTTCTTAATCTTATTGCTTTTTACAGCACCTGCTTCTTGTATTGCGCCTCCAAACAGAAGTAATTTCTCTGTAAGTGTAGTTTTACCAGCATCAGGGTGTGAAACGATACCAAAAGTCCGTCTTCGCTTTATTTCTTTCAGATTTGACATAAATGATTAAATTAAGGCGCAAAAATACTGTTTTATGCTTTATTACGCGCATAAATTATAAGGGAGAGCTAAAAAAGAATGTAAGAATTAAATTCCTGTGTTAGAAGCTTGTAGAATATTGAACAGCAAATCTCTTGCTCTGAATAGCTTTGCTTTAACTGTTCCCAGTGGCAAATCTAATTCGTTAGCTATTTCTTCGTAAGAATATTCTTTGAAATAGCGAAGTTCAATTAAGATACGATAATGTGGCTTTAGTTTTTCAACCAATGCACGCATATATTTAATCTTTTGTGATTTGATTAATTCTTCTTCTGGATCAAGTACTGTTGATGGAATGCGAGAAGCCATTTCTGTTCCTGCCTCATCTTGGTACTCTTTGTCCAAGGAGTAAACTCTTTGTTTCTTCTTGCGAATAAAATCTATACAATTATTAGAGGCAATTTTAAATAACCATGTGCTAAATGCATAATCAGGAGTATATTGCTCCAATTTTTTAAAGGCTTTGCCAAAAGCTTCAATAGTCAAATCTTCAGCATCATCCTTATTATTAGTCATTTTTAGCAACATGAAATAAATAGAGTCTCTATAATTATACATGAGCTCTGCATAAGCGTTTCTATCCTTATTATCTATTGCTGAGCGAATAAGTAGATAGTCCCGTTTAGCTTTTTCCGTAAAGTTTGGATTTATTTCCATTTACGTTGTTTTAATAGCATGTTTGATAAATTAATTATGACTCCAAGTGTCACAATTATTGTTTCGAATAATGGCGAAAGTAATAATAATTGTTTTTCCTCTTGTAAAATCATAAATTTTTTTGTAACAATTAGCTTAGTAGTTATCCACAATCCAATAATAACAAGGCTTTGAACTAGTACTAGTTTATGATAAAATATTAATAATAACGTAATTAGAAACAAAAAACTACTGCTTTCCCATAATCCAAGTAGTAATAAATGCCAAAATTTGTAATTCTTTCCAGTTGAATAATGTCTTCTTTTTTGATTAAACCAGTCTTTAAATGTTTTCTCAGGAATACTTATTGTTTTTGAATATGGATTTAAAGAGATTCGAGTATTTTTTCTGTTTGCAGCCTTATTAATGAATAAATCATCATCTCCAGATGCTATTCTGTAGTGTGATAGAAAAC
>QMPB01000412.1 GCA_003648395.1 Bacteroidota bacterium | reverse complement strand
TTTCCTCCAGGCCAGCCTGTAATGCTTTTCTGTAGCATATTGAAAACCTTAAGATTAATATCGTAAGCAGGACCATGATTGGCAACAAGTGAGCTCAAGTTATTATCATTATAATCTCTGTTTGTGAGTTTAAGAACCGATTTATCGAGCTTATTACAAAGCCACACTACGGCTTTACGAATAAGTTTATCGTTCCAAGCAATTTCTTTTACTAACCAAGGAGTCTTTATTCTGCTGAGTTCAGTTGCAGCAGGAGCGTCAAGTACTATCTGAACATTAGGATGCTTTTGTAAATATGTGGCAGGAACTAAATCTGAAATTTCTCCTTCAATAGCTCTACTAATAATAGTGGCTTTCTTATCTCCCCAAGCCATCAAAACTATTGAGCAAGCTGACATTATAGTTTCAATACCCATAGTAATTGCACGCCTTGGCACATTTTCTATTGCCAAGAAATCACTAGCAGCATCCGACATTGTAAGTGAATCAAGAGTAATAAGTCGAGTTGGAGAATTTAAGCCAGAGCCAGGCTCATTAAATCCAACATGACCTGTTCTACCAATACCAAGCAACTGCATATCAATTCCACCAGCATCTTTTATTTTCTGCTCGTATGACTGACAATAATCAAATATACTTTCAAGTTCAACAGTGCCATCTGGAATATTTACATTCTCCTTTGGAATATCAATATGATTGAACAGATGCTTATGCATAAAGTAATAATAGCTCTGCACATGTTCTTTTGCCATTGGATAATACTCATCCAAATTAAAGGTTATCACATTCTTAAAACTCAAACCTTCTTCCTTATGCATTCTCACTAATTCCCTATAAACCCCTATAGGGCTAGATCCTGTTGCAAGCCCAAGAACACACTCTTTTCCATGTTCATTTCTGTCTCGAATAAGGTCTGCAATTTGCTTTGCTACCTTTATTGAACCGGATTCTGCATCCTTAAATATATTGGTATAAAAACGTTCGTATTTTCGTATTAACTTATCACTAACTGATAAGTTGTCGTATTGTTCAGTCATCTTTACTATAGATTATTTAATCATTATTTTGTTATTAGCATCAAAATACAATGCTGCTGCACCAAGAATTGCAATATCTTTTTGCTCTGTAGCTTCAATTCTTAATTTTTGGATACTATGAGGGTAGTCAAATGAATTTATTTTATCCCACATAGCCTCTTTAAAATACTCAAATCCAGCAGATATTGGTCCACCAATAATTATTAATTCAGGATCTACAGAATACATAATTATCATTAGTGCATTTCCCAAATCCAAACCATATTGTTCCATTATAGCAAGAGCAATTTTATCATTATTTTTTGTTCTTTTTAGGAGTACATCGAAAGTTAAACCGTACTTATTATTAAAATAAGATTCACTTAAATAATATTCTAAATCGTGTTTACGATATGGAATATTACCATATTCACCAGCACCACAATTACTACCAGAGTATAAATGCGATTTGAAAACAATACCTGCACCAACTCCTGCTCCTAAAATAAGACCAATAAGATTTTTCGCACCTTTTCCTTTGCCAAAATAATACTCACCAATGGCAAAGCAATTGGCATCATTATTAACATAAACAGGAATTCCCAATGTATCTTCTAATATTTCTTTAATATGAACTTCCTTCCACGATTTAATCTGCCTAACACTATAAACAATACCTTGCTCAACATCCACAATACTAGGAGCACCAAAGCCAATACCAATTACACTATCATCAATTACCTCTTTTATAGCCGAGATTATTTCCTTAATTATCTCGCTCTCTGTGCCTCTGTTATTAATTTTCTTAATAACACTTTTCTCAACAGTTTGACCTACAACCTTACCTACAAGTAACATCTTACCTCCAAGAGAAACACCAATTACTGATTTATTATTCATAATTTCTAAGAATTATACATTTATTATTCCTGACTTAAAACATAAAGAAGCAGCTCCAAGCATACCCATATTGTTAGTATCACTAAATGCTATCTGTATATTTTCTACACTTCTTCCATAAGGGAAGCTCTTAATAGTTTCATTCATTTGAGTTTCATAATACTTTCTTGATTGAGCCACAGAACCACCAATAGTTATCCTCTGAGGATCCACAGTAGACATTATAATTTTAATGGCATTTCCTAAATGAAATCCAAATTCACGAAAAGCTTTTAATGCCTCCTCATCACCTTGTTCGGCAAGTTGAGCCATTACATAACCAGATTTTTTATATTCATTCTCAAAGAACTGTCCGCTACAATAATCTTCTAAAGTTTTTCCTTGATAAGGAAGAATTCCAAACTCACCAGAAGCGCCACTCGAACCATCAATTAATTTCTGGTTATAGATTATACCTGCTCCAAGACCAGTCCCAATAGTTAAGCCCACAAAGAAATCACACTCAATTCCTTGACCAAAATAAGCCTCACCAAGAGCATAACAATTAGCATCATTATTCATAAAAATTGGTACGTTAAAGTGTTTTTCAAGATGCTTTACAAGATGTACTTCTTTCCATGATGGAATATTCTGAACATCGTAAACAACTCCTTCTTCTGAATCAACAATACTTGGTAAACCAATACCAATTCCTTGTACTGTATCGTCCATTAACTTGCTTATTACATCAATTATTAAATTAATAACAACATTCTCGTCTCCATTATCTTTTGGTAAATATAAATACTCTCTTGCAAAAACTTCTGCTTGATTAACTCTTGCTCCTAAAATTTTTGTCCCCCCTAAATCTATTCCAATAAATGTTTTAGCCATAATTATAATAATATTAAGATTTTAATAATTCTTTTAATTTCACTGTTTTATTCCTAATAATTGGTTTTGACCAAAATGCCAAACTCAATATATAAGCTAAAGGAATAAATATAAATAACATTCCCATCTCTAATGATGAGAAATCACTAATAAAGCCTATAATTAATTGTACTACAGCACCTCCCATAATTCCTGTCATAAGAATTCCTGCAAAGGAACCATGATGCTTCGAAACTGAGTTTAAAGCCAATGACATTATAATAGGATACATTACAGATAGAAAAAAACCACTTATCATGAAACTGTAAAGAGAAGTTTCTGCTGGACCGTATAGAGCAAGTGCAAGGCTTGCTATCGCTATAATTGTAAATATTTTTAATACAATTTTACTATCTAATATTTTTAATAGTACTAATCCAAGTATTCCTCCAATAGTCATTAAACCCCAAAAATAAGCTACTGCATCTGCACCAACAGTTTCAAAATCGTAAGCATGATATTGTTGAAGGAATTTCGACATCCAATAGGAAATACCTTGCTCTGTACCAACATATGCAAATATTCCTAGGAAATATAGAATTACATATTTATTCTTGAATAAGCTAATATAACTCTCTCTACTTCCTGCTTTCTCATCTTCATTAAGCTCAACCTTTGGGAATGACACAAACAAAATTAATGCTATCATCAGTAAGCTTAAAATCGCAAACACCCAATACATTGAAACCCATGACATACCTTCTGGCACTATTGATCTGAAGAAGTTTATTGATTCACTTTGGTCACCTCCATCAATACCTACTACTAACCAAGAATAAACTTTAGGACTTACAAACGAAGCCGCACCGAATACCAACTGCGCCATAACAGAAGTAAAAGCATAATTTTCTTCCCCACCTGAGATTCTTAGCAATGGATTGATTACTACTTGTAATATTGCCATCCCTGTACCTATTGTAAATAGTGAAAATAAAAACACAGAGAAACTAGGCATCCCTGCAAACAATACTGCTCCTAGAAGCGAAATTGCAAAAGCAAGAAGCATTAGTTTCTTTTCTCCAAAACGCTCAACCATGAATCCTGCTGGTATAGACATTACCCCATAAGCAATAAAAAATGAGAATGGTAAAAAACCAGCCATCGTATCACTAAGTCCAAAACTTGCAGAAACACTAGGATTTAATGCTCCTAAAATATTGGTAAGAAATGAAATAACAAAGAATGTTACCAATATTAAAACGACAATTACATAATTTCTATTTGTGTGCATATTAATAGATTTATTTTATTAATTCTTTAAATTAATTCCTTTCACTCTAAGCTCCACTTCTTTGTTAACAAGATACTTACTATCCACATTAGCCGAAATAGTTCTTTTTTCATTTGGCAATAACGAAACATAATTATCACTAAAAATCACTGGAAGTATTAGCTCTGATGTTTTTGAATCAACAAGCTGTAATTCCATGAAAAATGCAATACTTGGAGACTCATTATTTAATTGAATTTTATACTCAGTTGAATTTGTTCCTTTATTAGAAGTTAAAGAATATTTAACTTCTGTTTTCTTCATTGTATTTAATGCTGAGTAATCAGCATACTGTTTTGATGGAGTATGGTAATACCAATTCTCAAATTCAAAATCGTAATCCAAGATATCTTCTTTGGTAGATAACCAATAGAAATTATTTGTTAATTCTTTATCACCTTTACTAATTCTTAAGTCAAGAAAGTATGTACTACTAATATTTTTAAATTCTGGTATTGTCAATATTTTTATTGAAGAGTTAGACTTAGCATCAGTTTTTATTTCTTTGGTAAATATCATCTTTGAATTAATATCCAAAATATTTACAGCTACAGTTATTTCATTCTCATCTTGTAATTTATCATTCACTAAATAAATAGATTTATCAGCATAATTATACATTGCTTGTAATGGCTCACCAGCTTTTTTAGTAGCATAGAATGCTCCATTAGGCATTAAATAATAATCGTATAATTGCCAATACATTTCTGGCCAAGCAGAATTAAGCATCCATTGAATAACTCCCGTTGCTTTATATCTATTCACAGAAAAGGCTTCAAACATTGGGCGCATTAGTTCATAATTAAGCATTTGAGCCTTTTGAGCATATTCCTCAGCAGAATTTGCTTCTCCATAGCGTTGACTTAATGCTTCAGTATATCTATCAAGATTTTTAAATTCATTACGAGCACAATGA
>QMPB01000411.1 GCA_003648395.1 Bacteroidota bacterium | reverse complement strand
TAAAAATAGAATTCTGCTATTAATTGTAGAGACTAGATATTTTATAAGTTTTATTCTTTGGAGTTCTCCAAGTGATAGATGTTTTAACTTTTGACCAAGCTGCAAATAGGAGAGACCTATTATATCAAGGAAGCTTAGTTTTTTGCTAATTTCTTTTGAGTCTGACAGTAGTTTCGCAGCATTGCTAATTTGCAAATTGAGAATCTCTGAGATATTTAATCCATTGTATTTGTATTCTAATACTTCTGGTAAATATCTACTTCCATTACACTCGGGGCAAATTTCTTCAATATCTGTAATGAAATCCATTTTTACATTTACAGTCCCACTTCCATTGCATTCTGGACACTTACTGTCTTTGCTAGCATACGAAAAAAAGTTTGGCTTAATCTTATTTCCTTTTGTCTGATTACTAGTGCTCATAAGCCTCTTTAGAGGGTCAAACATACCAAGATATGCAATTATTGTTTGATTCTGAATGCTAGATTCTAAATATGAATTCACAAATACACATTTATCAAATGACTCAAAACCCAATATTGAATTACATTTATTATAACTATTTCCAATAAATGATTTGTAAATAACATCTTTAATTAATGAGGTTTTTCCGCTACCAGAAACACCACAAATTCCAATAGTTTGATTTAATGGAATACTTAAGTTTATGTTTTTTAGGTTATTGGCATTGGCTTTGTCAATTTTAATAAATGAGTTTGAAGTCTTTTTTTTATTACTTTTTACAGATTTATTTCCAAAAGCAATATATTCACTACCTTTACATTCGTTTATTATTTCACCACCATTATTTCCTGCCTCGGGGCCAAATTCAATTACCCAATCCGCAGATTTAATAAATTCAGTATCGTGCTCAATAGCAATGACAGTATTGCCAGCTTTTGTTAGTTTGTTAAGATGTTGCAAGACTTGAATTTTATTCTTTGGATGCAGAGCTCTTGTTGGTTCATCGAAAATATATGTGACACCACTGATATTACTTGCAATGCTTCCTGTAATAATAATTCGCTGTAGTTCTCCACCAGAAATACTGTTTATATTTCTATTAAGTTGTAAATAACCCAGTTCTAGATTGTTTAAACTAATGAGTTTCTCAAGTATTTCATCAATAATATCTGTTGAAATTAATCTGTCTGATTTACTAAAATGAGTTCTCCATTTTTGAAACAATAGAATAGATTCAGAGATACTTAATTCGCTTATTTCTGCAATACTAAGATTATTTATTTTGTATTCTAAAGCGTTATTATTAAGTCTTTTGCCATTGCAACTAGGGCAGGGGACTTGTGCTATTATTGAGCTGAATGCCGCAGATCTTTTATCGGCATGCTTACGTTGATATTCGTCATCTATTAGGTTTACAAGGCCTTTCCATTTGCCAGTAAATTTATGTGACCCTTTTCTTGTTTTATTTTTAAATTGCCATTCAACTTCTAATGTTTCCTCATTATTTCCAAATAAAACAGTATTTCTTGTCTTTTCATCAAGTTCATTCCAAGGTTTTTCAAGATTAAGACTTAATTTGCTGTTCAACGCCTTTAAAGTCCAATAGTACTGCCCATTTTCGTCAATATAAAACTTAGCAATATTACTTTTGCTTATTGCATTATCAAAAATTGAATTATGCGGATTGTCAATAAATGCATTTGGATTAGCAGTTGATATTTCACCTAGTCCTTTGCATTGCTGACAAGCCGATTCCTGCTTATTGAAAGAGAAAAAACCTGATTCGCAATTGCAGAGCTCATTATTGCTATTTTTAGCAATTCGAGAGAATAAGAGTCGATATAGGTCGTTTATTCCAGTATATGTGCCAATTGTTGAGCGTAATGATGCAGTACTTCTTTTATGGTCAACATTCACGCAAGCAGTTAGTCCTGAGTAGTTTTCAAAATCGGCATCTGATTTATTATTTAATCGGCTTCTAACATAATTAGGAAATGTTTCCAAATACCCAAGATTAGCAGTATTGAATATGGTATCGATGGCCATAGATGACTTTCCACTTCCTGAGATTCCAGTAAACACAATGAGTTTGTTTTTAGGGATACTTATATTAACACTCTTAAGATTGTGTGTTTTTACTCCTTGAAATTTAATGAAATTGTCGGTATTTTTAATGATGCTTTGCTTCTGATTAGTTGATTCTGCTCCATTACTAATGCACTGAGCTGTAATGCTATTCTGTTGCCAGAAATCCTTAATCCAACCCTCAAAAACTATGTTTCCCCCATTTTTTCCACTCTTTGGGCCTAGTTCAATAATGTAATCGGCATTTCGTATTATTTCATCTTGATGCTCAATAATTATAATTGTATGTCCTTTGTTTTTGAGTTTATGGATTATTCTCAGTAGTATTTCTACATCATAAGAATGTAGTCCAGTACTAGGCTCGTCAAGTAAATATATAGTATGATCATTGGTTTTCTTCATCATTTCACTAGCGAGTTTTATTCGCTGTGCTTCTCCTCCCGAAAGACTTGTTGATCTTTGTCCTAACTCCAAATAACCAAGCCCTATATCAACCAGAACCTGAAGCATTCTATGAATCTCTTTTTCAGCGCTAAAGAATTCCAATGCAGTATCTATTTTAAGATTCAGAACTTCATTAATACTTAAGCCTTTGTATTTTACTTCAAGAATACTCTTCTTAAATCTTGCGCCATTACAGACTTCACACATAAGCTCAACATTGCCTATAAAATGCATTCCTACAAGATTATAGCCAGCACCCTGACAGGCTTCACATCTTCCTCCCTTGGTGTTAAACGAGAAATGATTACTCTTAAGTTTCTTGTCTTTTGCGTCAGTAGTTTTGGCAAATAGTGCTCTTATCTTATCAAAAATCTTGGTGTAAGTTGCAGGATTTGATCGTGGAGTTTTCCCAATAGGTTTTTGATTAATTGCAATTATTGATTTTGGTAAATGATTAGAATAGTTAATAAATTGTCGTTCTTTCGCTGTAAAATCAGCAAAAAGAGTATCCATAACTAAAGAGCTTTTGCCACTTCCTGACACTCCGCAAACTACATTAATAGAATTAAGTTTAAACTTTACATCTATCGATTTTAGATTATTGATATTTGCATTAGATATTTCCAAAAAGTTGGAATCCAAGACTTCTATTGGCTTTGGAATACTACTTTCTTTTATTAGGTATTCTCTTGTTATACTGTTCTTTACTTCATTATTTATAAACTCCTTATAAGAGCCTGTGAATATTAATTCTCCTCCATAAATACCTGCTTTAGGACCAATGTCAATAATCCAGTCTGCTATTTGAATCATTTCTTTTTCGTGCTCAATTAGCAAAACAGTATTTCCTTTATCAACTATATTTCTAATTATTCTTTTCAATGGAGCCAAATCAGCAGAATGTAGTCCAATACTAGGCTCATCAAATATATATAGCAAGCCTGAGAGCTTATTCTGGGTCATATTTGCAAATCTTATACGTTGCGATTCTCCCATCGAAAGACTTGAGCTACTTCTGTTTATTGTTAAATATCCTAGTCCTAGTTCTATAAGTAGCTTAGCTTTATTTATTATTTGGTGGCGGACAGTATTGAATGATTCAATATTATTATCTTTATAATCTATGTTTTTAAAGAAAGTGCTTAATTCTTCAATGCTCATTTTAGAAAAATCATCGATACTATTATCGTAAAATCTAAAACTTAAAGCCTCACGATTAAGTCTTGCTCCATTGCAATCAGAGCATTTATCGGACTTTACAAACCTTAGAATATTAGCATTTCTATCTCGCTTAAGTATTTCTTCCATTATTGGAATTATACCACGATAAAAGCCTTCTTCTCGTGGCTTGGCGGTTATTCCACTCCATTTCATTCGTGACTCTAGACTGTGTTTTCCAAAAGGAATTTTAATCTTATTACTTCCGTAAAGAATTATTTTTCTATTCTCATCACTTAGTTCATTCCACGGAGTATCTACATCAAATCCTTCCACATTACAGACTTGATTCATTACTTCAATTGTTACTTGAGAATAGATAGTATAACCACTTGGAGTTGTTATTGTTAATGCTCCTTCTCTAAGGCTAAGGTTAGGGTCTTTTATTAGTTTATTTATGTCAATCTTTTCTTCCAGTCCTAATCCTCTACAGCTTTTGCAAGCACCATAAGGAGTGTTGAATGAGAATAATCTTCGCTCTTGTTTTAGTGGTTTTATGTCAATATTTGATTTCCCAAATCTTGCCATTAGCAAGCGTAACAAATCATAAATACCGCTAATAGTACCAAGTGTTGAGCCTGAATTAGAGCTAATGGTTTTCTGGTTTACAGCAATAACAGGAGAAAGTCCACTAATTGATTTTACATCTACTTGCTGGTAAGACTTTAACAATCTTCTGGAGGTGCTATCCATAGAAAGTGCAAATACTCTTTGAGCTTCTTTATATATAGTATCATATATCAAACTACTCTTACCGGAGCCGCTAATGCCCGTTATTACAACTAATTTCCCTTTCGGAATATCTATATCAAGGCTCTTTAGATTATTCTCTTTTGCTCCTTTAATTTGAATAGAATTCTTCATTTATTGGCTTATTCTGTACGTATATGTTTTGCTTTAAGCCCATGAATATTATCCATAGTTTCTTTTATTCTATTAGATTCTTTTTGTCGAATAGCAATTTCTAAATAACAGCTTATCTCAAATTTGCTGTTTTGCTGCTTTATATTTTCATCTTTTAGTAATCTCATTACTACATTCATAAGAGGGTATTCAAATTCTAAAGAATAGACGTCATTTATTGTCTTTCTAACGATTTTTGTATTTGCAATAGCTTCTTTAGTTGCAGTTTTGTAGGCGTTAATTAATCCAGGAATGCCAAGTTTTGTTCCACCAAAATATCGAATTACTACTACCAAAATATTTGTCAAATTATGTGATAAAAGTTGACCATGAATAGGTTTTCCAGCACTCCCAGAGGGCTCTCCATCATCATTAATTCTAAAGACAGATTTGTCTGGCTTGAGAATATAAGAATAGCAGTG
>QMPB01000410.1 GCA_003648395.1 Bacteroidota bacterium | reverse complement strand
TCATGCTGTTTTAATTACGGGAGCCTTACTGAGTTTATTTGCATTAAAGAACACTTATTCTTCAAAATTTAAAACAGATATCCTGCACGGAATAATCTATATAGCATCATTAATTATAGCTTTCTATTTTTTGTATAAAAACTCTGGTGGATACCAAAATATTATTGAAACTATACGGTTAAAATCTCCAGACACCTTATCAATAGTGCCGCCAAAAGGAAATCAGGATCTCTGGAATACTATGTTTATTTATCTTGGCATTCAGTGGTGGAGTAGTTCTACTTATGATGGTGGAGGTCCTGAAATGTCGCGTTATACTGCTGCGGGCTCTAAATGGGGAGCAATAAAAGTCGGCTTATTTTCTAAAATATTATTAATTCCCATAACATTAGTAGTCATATTTATGGCATTGATGAGCTTTGTAAATACTGGTTTTTCTGCCAATGGTGAAATAGGATTTATAATTTCTATATTTGAGAGTGTACCGGACTATATTGCTCCTGTTGTTCTTCTGGGCTTCTTTGCGTTATTTATTTCCAGTGCTGAAGGTACTCTTAATTGGGGAGCTTCATTCTTAGCTGTTGACTATTATAAAGGTTATTTGCAAACCGATAAAAGCGAAAATCATTATCGAATTATTTCGTTTTTAAGTATGTTGTTACTTAGCATTACTGCAACTATAATTGCTTATTATGTTGATAGTCTTGAGCTTTTGATTAAAATAATGTTCTCCATATCGGCAGGAGTTGCACCGGTTTTTGTTCTACGTTGGTTTTGGATGCGTATTAATGCTTGGTCACAGCTTTCTGCAATGTTAAGTTCAGGAGTTTTTACACTTTTATTCTTTATTTTTGAATATTATAATCCTAATTTCTTTGATTCATCAGGCCTTTTTGCTTACGAATGGCGAATGATTGTAGTTACATTGCTTACTACAGTGACTTGGCTAATTATTACATTCCTAACGCCAAAAGATAGTGAAGAGATTATAAATAGATTTGTTAAAATCCTCCCTCCAAAAAAGGAGATAATAAAACTATTTATTGTGGCTATTTTAATAGGTTTAGCATTTATTGTTGTACAATCAGGGGTTATTTATTTACTATTTAGCTAGTAGTATTAGTTTGGTTCTACTGTATTTTAATGGAACTTGATAATTGAAAATATTTATCTACTTATGATTATTTACATGAACACTGAACGTGTTCTATATTTGTAGCCATGGGTGGAAACCCGTGGCTACAATGTTAATAAACAATAGATTTTGGCGTGAGTTTTTGGAACAAAAACCATGACAAAATCGGTAATATGATGAAAATTTAATATGTATTATTTCATTATTCTGAAACTAAGCAACCAACACAATTTGTCATGTACTAAGCAAATAAGCACATTAAATTATTAGAACAGGTATTTGCCATTATACTACTATTCGCTTCACTATAGTGTTGCTGTGTATTAAATAATACTATCAATTTAATCATCCTTTATTATGATTATTAGCATCAAAAAACTAACTAAAAAACCCTACATTTGCAAAAATCTTATAACAAAATAATGGCAGACATAAAACAACTACAAGACTTTGCTACTCAGGTACGTCGCGATATATTGCGTATGGTACATGCAGTAAGTTCAGGACACCCAGGAGGCTCTTTGGGCGCAACAGATTTCGTAACAGCTTTATATCAAGAAATAATGGAGCATAATGCTACCAATTTCAATATGGAAGCTAATGGAGAGGATGTATTTTTTCTTTCAAACGGACATATATCACCAATGTGGTATAGCGTATTAGCTCATTCAGGCTATTTTGCAGTTTCGGAATTGGCAACATTTCGTAAATTAAACTCTCGTTTACAAGGTCATCCTACTACAGCAGAGGGACTAGAAGGTATTCGTATGGCATCAGGTTCACTGGGTCAAGGTTTATCGGTAGCTTTAGGTGTAGCTTTGGCAAAAAAGCTTGAAGGAGATAAGCACTTGGTGTATACTTTACATGGTGATGGTGAGTTGGACGAAGGTCAAATTTGGGAAGCAGCATTATATGCAGGTGCTAAAAAAATAGATAATATTATTGCAACTGTTGATTATAATAAGCAACAAATAGATGGTTCCATAGAGCATGTTATGGATCTTGGTGATCTTGGTGCTAAATGGAGAGCTTTCGGTTGGCAAGTAATGGAAATGCAAGGTAATGATATGGCGGATATTCTTAAAGTAATGGCTGAAGCAAAAGCTGCTACTGGTAAAGGCAAACCTATTGCGATACTTATGCATACCGAAATGGGTGCTGGAGTAGATTTTATGGAAGGAACTCACCAATGGCACGGGAAAGCGCCTAATGATGACCAATTAGCCACAGCTTTAGCTCAATTACCAGAAACTCTTGGTGATTATTAATAGCTATTATTTTTTATTAATCTGATTTCGTTTACGAGATTTAATATTAAGAATACAATGAAAAAATTTACATATACAGATATAAATGATACTCGCTCTGGATTTGGAGCAGGATTATTGGAAGCTGGAAAAAAGAATAAGAATGTTGTAGCAATGTGTGCCGATCTTATAGGCTCTCTAAAAATGGATGCTTTTAAGGATGAGTTTCCTGAAAGATTTTTCCAAGTAGGAATTTCTGAAGCTAATATGATTGGTATGGCTGGTGGTTTGGCTACTGCTGGTAAAATTCCTGTAACAGGTACTTTTGCTAACTTTTCTACAGCACGAGTTCTTGACCAAGTGAGACAAACGGTGGCTTATTCAAATAAGAATGTGAAAATATGTGCTTCGCATGCTGGTCTTACTCTTGGCGAAGATGGTGCTACTCACCAAACTATGGAAGATATTTCTATGATGAAAAACCTTCCTAATATGGTTGTGATTAATCCTTGTGATTATAATCAGACAAAAGCTGCCACAGAAGCAATTATGGAATACGAAGGCCCTGTTTATTTAAGATTTGGTCGCCCAAAGGTTCCTAACTTTACTCCTGCTGATCAGGAATTTAAGATTGGTGAAGCACTAATGCTTAACGAAGGAGCTGATGTAAGTATCTTTGCAACAGGTCATATGGTGTGGAAAGCTATTGAAGCTGGCGAAATTCTTGCCGAGAAAGGAATAGATGTGGAGATAATAAATATCCATACTATTAAACCAATGGATAAGGAAGCTGTCTTAAAATCTGCTGCAAAAACAGGTTGCGTTGTAACTGCTGAGGAGCATCTTCGCAATGGTGGTTTGGGTGATAATATTGCGCAAATACTTGCTCTTAATAATCCTCTTCCTATGGAGATGGTTGCTGTAGATGATAAGTTTGGCGAAAGTGGAACTCCTGACGAATTAATGACTAAATATGGTCTTGATGCTAAGGATATTGTTGCAGCTGTTGAGAGAGTAATTGCTAGAAAATAGTTTTCAGATTAAGATTACCAACTGAAGACTGCTGACTGAGTATTGAAGACTGAATACTGTAGCCTGAAACTATGATATATACTGACGAAGAAATAATAGAATTATGCCGTAGTTCGCGTACGCGCGAACGCGGCTTTCGTATTCTATTGAGCCAGTATAAAGAGCGGATATATTGGCATATTCGTCGTATTCTCTACGACCATGATGATGCTAATGATGTAGTGCAGAATGTTTTTATTAAAGTATGGAAATCACTGGACACTTTTAGAGGGGAATCCAAACTATATTCTTGGATTTATAGAATTGCTACTAACGAAAGTCTCAATTATATTCGTAAAATGAAGAAACATAAAGGCACTTCCATTGATGATGTGGAATATTTGCTAAGTGGAACTTCTTCAAATGACCTTATGACTGGAGATGAGATTGAAAAAAGACTATACCAAGCACTAGATACATTGCCCGCTAAACAACGCCTAACTTTTAATATGAAATACTTTGATCACCTCAAATATAAAGAGATTGCAGAAATACTTGGTGTTGCTGAAGGTACGTTGAAAGCCAACTATTTTCATGCAGTAAGAAAAATAGAAAAATTTTTGAAAGAAGATTAAACCTTTTGCAACAGATATTATCATAATAACCTAATATGAGTAAACAAAAAAACATAATCACCAATTCGGAAGAATTAAAGAATGCACCATTACTATCGGAACTTCAAGATAGAAATAGCATCAGTGTACCTGATGGTTATTTTGATAAACTTGAAGATGATATTTTGGCGCAAATAAATTCTTCTTCTATGGGTGGTGTCAAACGTACATTATCCTTTAAAAAGATGATGTATTATGTTGCTGCAGCCTCTGTAGTTGTGCTTTTGAGCTTTTTTGCCATTAGGTTTATAGATAATAATTCTAATAAAGGTGTTATTGTTGAAAAACAAAAAACTCAGATGGATGATGTTGTTGAAATAAAGAATAATGATAAATTTCATGAAAATAATTATAATAAAGAGGCTATTGTAGAGCATAATATTAGTAATAATATCTCAACTGTTGATCCTAAAACTGATGTTGTAATTGCTAATGACGAAGTTAATAATGTAGAGCTAAGTAATAATAGTGATATAAATAATGAGCCGTCAATAGTAAATAACGAAGCAAATAGTCATGAGCAAATAATTACTGATAATTCTAGCAAGAATGATGATAATTATTTAGATATTAATGCAACGAATAATACTAATAGCTTAGCTATTTCATCAGTATCTTCAAATTCTCAATCTCAGGCATCTACTTCCAGAACTATTGCTGCAAGAGTTTCTAATGCAGAAGAGGGGAATATTCTGCTTCCTAAAGATACCTGTACTAATGATGACTTTGAGATTTCGATACCAAATAATGAGATGTTTAGTAGTTTAAATGTTGTTTGGAGTAATAATTCTTCGAAGAAAAAATTTAAATTTACAAAGAGTGGAACATATTGGGTCAACTTTTATGAAGAAAAAGAACTTCTTTATACTGATACTATAAAAGTACAGATAGTGCCAACTCCTGAACTGGAATTAGCTCATCAATTTGATATTTGTAATCATCAGTCGCTTCTTTTGAATACAGGACTTAACGATGATGTATA
>QMPB01000409.1 GCA_003648395.1 Bacteroidota bacterium | reverse complement strand
TATTACTAAAAATATAAAGCCACAAAGCTCCGATCAAATAGCTTTGGGATTTAATCACTATTTTGCTAAGCAAGGTGTTAGTTTTGTTTTTGAAGTTTATTATAAAAAAATGAATAATCTTATTGAATATAGAGAAGGAACCAATCTTATATTGAACAATGATTACGAAAGTGAACTGCTCCAAGGCAAAGGTGATGCTTATGGTATGGAATTTCTATTGCGCAAAGAAAGTGGACGATTCAATGGTTGGTTGAGTTATACATTAAGTAAAACTACTCGGATTTTTGAGGAACTAAATAATGGAAATTCTTTTCCATCTAAATACGACAGAAGACATAATATTTCCATAGTACTTAATTACCAAATTAGTGAGCGCTGGTTATTTTCCACTGTATGGGTTTACCAAAGTGGAGCAAGATTTACTGCGCAAATAGGACAATATCTAATGCCCAATCCTAATATGACTAGCGTAGATATTATACCGTTATATTCAAGCCGCAATGCAGTAGAAATGGCTCATTCTCACCGACTTGATATCAACTTCACTTTGCTACCAAAAAAGAAACGCAAATTTAAAGGAGAATTCAGTTTTGGCGCTTATAATATATATAATAGAGCCCAACCATACCGTATAAATGTGGTTCCTAACGATAATGGCACTGGCTATAAATATCAACAACCGGGTCTCTTTGGTTTCATTCCATCAATAGCTTATAATTTTAGTTTTTAACATTTAAAATTACAATATCATGAAATATTTAGTTTTATTAATAGCAATAATTACATTCACAGCTTGTCAGCCCAAACCTATAGATATAGAAGTTGAGCAAGCACCTCCAAAATTGGTAATTTACTCACAGGTAATTCCGAATTCTGTAATGCTTATTTACGTCAGTAAAAGTTTTGGTGCTCTAGACTATTCTGAAAATGACAAAGCCGACACTTCAAGAAATGCCCTTTTAGATAGAATAATGGTTAGAAATGCCGATGTAAGCATTAGTTATAATGGAATTACTGATGAATTAAAAGCAATTCCTGAAATACCAGGATTATATGCTAGTATTACAATTCCCCAGTTTATCAATACAGAGTATAAACTATCTGTAATCGATCCCGAAACCGCATTGTCAATAAAATCAAAATCTACAATGCTTAAACAAATTCCATTTGATGAAGTAAGTGCCAAAGTAGGTGAAGGCGAAGACAGTATTAATACTATTGTTAGTGTAAAATTTACTGACCCTGCCGATGAAATAAACTGGTATATGATAAATATTTATGGAAATAATAAAGAAAATGATGATCCAAACAATATTTTTATGAAAAGTACTGGGAATAATGTAATTGCGCTATTAGATGATCAAGGATTTAATGGCGAACAGTTTATTGGTGAACAAATTATGTATCAATGGGTATCTGATACTGTATTTGCATCAATATCTAATATAAGCCAACAATACTACGACTACCTTGTATTGCACAAAAAGGGAGGCTCGGCAATAAATCAAATTTTTGCAGAACCTATCAACTATCCAACAAATATAGAAGGAGGTTATGGATTTTTTAATACCCATTATCCTGATCCTAGAATTATTATTGTGGAGAAATAGAACTGTTAACAATAAACTTATAGTCTAATACTTTATTATTATTAAGTTATAATGAATAAACTCTTGATTTAAGATCTGCTGTTAATACTTGAACTATTTGGTAGTTTGAAATTGTTTTATTCATACTTAACACTTTCCTTCCTTGAAAGTCAACTATATGTAATAATTACATTGCCTACAATACTACTAGCTTTATTAAATAGAATATCAGAAGTAGCATAGGATATACATCCATCAAAATTCGCCCCTCACCTATAGCTATTGGGACTAAAGGACGTTTTCAAAAGATTGACATAAAAAAAATGTTAAAATACTTGTGGGTTAGTGAGTATTAACTATCTTTGCAGCCTAAATTAAGCACTTATGCAAACAGAAAGACAAGTTCAAATAATCGAAGAATCCATAGAGCTCATTGCCAACAAAGGGATACAGGGCTTTACCATTAAAAATTTGTCAAAAGTAATTGGCTTTTCTGAACCTGCAATATATCGTCATTTTAATAGTAAAACTGAAATATTGTTAACTATTCTAGAAAATTTTAAAGAAATGGGTGAAATGATGACGGTATTAGTTGTTAATAATAACGATACTGCTATTAAAAAAATTGAATTTATGTTTTCAAAAATGCTGGAAGTTTTCACAGAGCAACCTGCATATATTTCTGTAATATTTTCCGAAGAAATATTCAAGAACGAAGAAATACTTAAAAATAAAATTGTAGAAATTCTAAATATCCACCAAGAAAATATTGAAAAGATAGTAGAAATAGGACAATCAAATAATGAAGTTAGAACAGATATTGATAAAAGTAGTTTAGCACTTATATTTATGGGTGCGCTTCGATTATTGGTAAAACGTTGGGAATTAAATAATCAAAACTTTAATCTTAAAAAAGAAGGCGGAAAATTAATTAATTCTTTTAGTTTAATGATCTAAGGAATAATAATATTTTCGATTAATATAAAATAAAAAAGTTAGACAACACAAACTCAATAAACAATAATAATATGGAAAAAGTATTAAATAATTTATTAAAAGCACCATGGCTTATAATAGCTATTACAGTTGCTATTACAGCATTTTTCTTTTTAGAAATGAAGGAAAATACTACAATGGAAACCAATCTTGATAAATACATGCCCCAAGATCATCCGGCATTTATATATAGCGATAAAGCCGAGAATTGGTTCAATATTCAAGATGGAATTATTATTGCTGTTGAGAATAAAAATGGAATATATAATAGCGAAACCCTAGATACCATAAAGAAACTAACTAAGCGTTTTCAGAAATTTGACGAAATAAATAAAAACGATGTTACTTCACTTTATAATGCCGATAATATTGTTGGTACTGATGATGGTATGGATGTAAAGCGTTTTTATAAGCGAGTACCAAATACCAAAGAGAAGTTACTAAGTTTACAGGAGAATGTTCGTAAAAATGATATGATTTATGGACGATTAGTTTCCGAAAATGAACAAGTAACCGTAATCATTGCAGAGATTGGAGATGATGTATTTACTCCACAATTTTATGAAGAGATTTTGAAATCAGCAAAGATGTCAGAAACTGATGATATAAAAATCCATGTTGCTGGCCGTCCAATTGTAGAAGGTGAAATGGCTTTATTAGGTCCTGCTGATATGAAAAAGATGATTCCAATAGTAATACTCGTGATTATAGTAGTATTATTCTTTACTCTAAAAAGTGTGAAAGGCACTTTGATAACAATAGGTGTGGTTTTCTTCTCAACAGTTTGGGCTTTTGGCCTAATGGCTACGGTTGGCATTCCTATTTACGCCATTTCCACAATGATTCCGGTAATGCTTATTGCCATAGGTGTTGCCGATGGAATTCATTTATATAGTCATTTGCATACTTATATTGATCATAATCCTAAGGCCAGCAAACTTGATGCTACAAAAGATATGATTAGCCATATGTGGAAACCCGTAGTAATGACTTCTATCACAACCGCTGTAGGCTTTATGTCATTACTTACCTCTGAGGTTTATCCTGTTAAATATTTTGGAATATTCACCGCATTCGGGGTATTGATGGCTATGGTTTTTTCATTAGTCTTTTTGCCAGCTGCAATAATGATTTTCGGAACTCCTAAAGCAAAAAAAATAAACCAAAATGAGGACAAAGAAGGTCATTCTCATTCGAGGCTAGCAAACAACTTTGCTGCGGCAGTAATAAAAAATAAATATATTTCTATAATTGGTTCGGCATTAATTATTGTACTATCGATAGTAGGAATGCAAAAGATCTGGATAAACTCAAGCTTCTTAGATAAATTTGAAAAAGATAGTGACATTGTTCTTACCGATAAGTTTATTAATGAAAACTTTGGAGGCACAAGCTCACTTAATTTAATCCTTGATTCAGAAGGAAAGAAAGATGTATTCAAAGAACCTGCTGTTCTTAAATTAGTTGACAAGATGCAGAAAGATGTAGATACACAGCTGCAAGTAGTTGGTAACACATTTTCTCTTGCCGATTATATAAACAGAATGAATAAGGTAATGAATTCTGATAAAGAAGAGTTTAACACTATTCCTGACAGTAAGAATATGATTGCCCAATACTTATTGCTATACGAGATGTCTGGTGATCCTGAAAACCTTACTAAAGTAGTTGATTATAACTACGAGAGAATAAATATAACTTTTCAGCTTAAGAAAGATGATTCCAAGTCAATAAATTCTGCCCTTGATATAATTCAATCTTACGAAGATGAGTTTAACAATATGGGAATAAGCCTAAATTATGCAGGCAGTGGTTATAAAGGCTTGGTATTTACCGACCTGATACTTGAAGGGCAAATAAAGAGCTTAATATTATCGCTAATTATTATCATCGTGCTTATCTCTATAATGTTCAAAAATATTAAGATTGGATTTATTAGTTCAATACCTATTATTATAACCGCTGGAATTAGTTTTGGGATTATGGGCTTCTTAAACATACCTTTAAGTACCACAACTGCCCTACTATCAAGTATTGCCATTGGAATAGGAATTGATTATGCGGTTCATTTTCTGGAGCAGTATCGAATTAATGCCGCAATATCTGATGACAAAGTAAAAGTGGCACAACTTACAATGGCACATTCTGGCAAAGCTATTATTTTCAATGCAATAGTAGTAATAGCAGGCTTCTTAGTATTAATGTTTTCCGTTTTTCCACCAAATAGAGAATTGGGAGCATTAGTTTCACTAAATATGTTTACAAGCTTTGTTGGCACTGTTACCATTATGCTAGTATTATTAAATATTTCGAAAATTAAATTCAAAAAAGAAAAAGAATGATACAATGAATTAATTATACAATTATATAATGAAAGAATGATACAATGAATTAATTATACAATTATATAATGAAAGAATGATACAATGAATTAATTATACAATTATATAATGAAAGAATGATACAATGAATTAAT
>QMPB01000408.1 GCA_003648395.1 Bacteroidota bacterium | reverse complement strand
TTGAGGGTAAAACTTTGTTCTATAAGTTTTTCTATTTGTTCTTGCTTTTTGTAATCTATAATTGGTACAACTACATTTTCTATTTCACTTGAACGCCAATGTAAAATAATTGAGCCACCTGCATCTCTTTCTGCCTGCATTTGCACAACTTTCGTGTTTAATGCTAATGTCAAATATTCTGGAATTACTCTTTTTTCATCTTTTATGTTTAAATGTAAAATTGCTCTTTTGGTTTTTTTGAGTTTGCCAGTGCGTCGGCAAAAAACCAAATGTGCAATTTGTGCGGTGGCTTTCTATTTCTCTATTTTCTTGTAGCAAATTTCTCATTCTGGTTCGTTTCTTTTGCTTGTGGGTAACTATTAGATATCCACCATATAATGGTGTATATATTCACTTTGCACACATGGTGATGAATTGTTAACTATCTGTAAATAATATAGTTGTGATTTATTTTTCTGTTTAATCATTTTATTATTGTTAATATACAAATGCTAAAATACAAATAATTCGGTTTGAAAGAGTGAAAACTAAATATTAATTAAATCGCCAGGTGAAATAATTTTAGATATATTTAACGTACTAACATGCGTGTAAATTTCGGTGGTTTTACTACTGCTATGTCCTAATAGTTCTTGTATGTATCGCAAATCTGTTCCGTTCTCTAATAAATGTGTTGCAAATGAGTGTCGTAAAGTATGTATAGACCCAATAGTAGTTACTCCTGCCTTTTTTTTTGCACGTGATAATATGTTTCTTAAACTTGTTGCTGAATATTTGCCACCATATTGTCCTTCAAATAAATAATTCTTAGGATTATAGCTGTTCTTATATTTATTTATTAACCTAATTGCTGATTCTGCTAGTATTGTATATCGGTCTTTTCTGCCTTTTCCTCCCTTAACAAGTATCATTTTCCGATCTAATAGTATATCATCGTTATGCATATTTATTAATTCGCTAATTCTTAAACCTGCTGAATATATAACGAAGATCATTGTTTTATGCTTTATATTTTTTATGCAACTAACAATCTTCTTAATTTCATCACTACTATAAATAGTAGGTAAATTCTTATTTCTGAGTGGTCGAATTACATTCTCCAATTGTAGCGATTGTTTGGTAATAACTTTGTAATACAGCTTTATAGCATTAATTGACTGATTTATTAATGAGGCAGATGGTGAACTTTTTTGCATCCAAATTTTGTGATAAGTATCTATTTCATCTACACCAAAATTATTTATGCGACTTAAATTATGTCCTTCAAATGTATTTATATATAGCACTAATAAATTATGATAGGTGTTAAATGTACTCCAGCTATAGTTATGTAATTTCATGTATTCCAAAAATTCAATTGGGCAACTTTTAAAATTCCACTTCTTCTCATATTCTTGCTCTAATAATAATCGCTTTATTTCTAAGTTATGTATCTTTAATTCCGAATTGATTTTAATTGAATAATGCGGTAATAAATACTCTATAGCTTTTTTTAATTGACTAGGTAATGCACTTATATACCAAATTGCCATTTCCTCACTATATTTAAATACACCTTGCATTAAAATTTCATGTCGTTTTTCTTTTGTAAAACGATATTTAAAACCAATTAATTTGTTACCATTATTTTCATAAGAAAAAAAAGTAATTTTAGGTACCACGTCTCTCTTTCGTAAAATATCTTTCTTATATGTTGATAACCCAATGCTGTTTGATGTATATTTTGGATTAATATTATAAATCCTATTTATGTATTTCGTGCTAACTTTTGCAATATCTGCGAACAACTCCTTTATTAAATTGATATTGAATTCACTATACTTTACAAAATATGTGCTGAATGTTACACTGTAACGAATCCAGTCATTTTTTACTATCCGTTTAACAATATTGTCGTTTGGCTGATAATAGAATAGTTTGATATATATATTGTCTTTGTATTGAAATTTGTTTAAATAAATTGTAGATGTGATTTTACTCGTTTTCATACACAGTAGTTATTAATGTTTTCTATAAATTACTTTATATAATTCGTATATTTATTTGACAAAAATAACTGTAGATTAAAATATAGTCATGTTATTAAACGACTATAGTCGACTATAGTCGTTTAATAACTTAGATAATATTGTATATTTGTTTTTTTATTTTATGAAATACCTCAATCTAATTTAAATATGAAAATCATAATTAAGTGCCTAATGTGCGGTGAAAAAATAGTAGGACGTTCGGACAAGAAGTTTTGCTCAGATCAGTGCCGAAATGCGTTTAACAATACTATAAAAAGGAGTACTGAAAAAATTATAACTGATATTAATAAAATTCTAAGAAAGAATAGAACAATTCTTAAGCAATTTAATCCTGAAGGTAGAACTACAGTACGTACAAAATATCTTGAAAAAATGGAATTTGACTTTAGATATTATACACATACTTACACAACAAAAAAGAAGTTCGAATATCGTTTTTGCTATGAATATGGTTATTTTATTATTGATGACATAAAAACACTTATTGTAAACTGGCAACCATATATGAAACCTGATAGTTAGTTGTTTAAATAATGTTTGTTGATATATGTTTTTATGGTTCAAACACGTACATAGTTTGGAATCTATGCAAAGCTACGCCCCCTAAGTCACACGAAAACAGTCGTTTGTATATGTGCGGCCATTATTAATATATCACAAATTACGTTACAATGATGTAGAGTCGTTATTAGCTAGTTCTTAATTAAGTATTAATGTGGAATTTAGCAGTTGTATAGTTGTTTGTCATGTAAAGTATAGTTTGGATATGCTCGCAAATGTAAGCAAAAATATTGTTAATAATATTTTTGCTTTTGTTGATGGTACACAAAAGTTTCGCTGTTTCAATAAATTAAATAAATAACTAGCTTAAACAAATGCTCCATCTGCTTACACCTACACCACCAAAGCATTATACATTATTTCTACAGTATGTAGCGCATTTCTTTTTGTCCCGTCTTTTATTTGATGCCTACAGGAGGTTCCTGGGGCTGCAATAATCGTATCGCTACCACTTTCTCTAATAGCTGGGAATAATACCAATTCACCAACTTTCATCGACATGTCATAATGTTCCTTTTCAAAACCAAATGATCCTGCCATGCCACAACAGCCCGAAGGAATTTCAGTAGCTGTATAGTTACTTGGGAAGTTAAGTACAAATAATGTAGAAGAAGTACCTGCTAATGCTTTTTGGTGGCAATGACCATGGAATTTAATACTCTGCTTCTCATTAGTAAATTGCTCCTTTGTAATTTTGCCTTTCTTTATTTCATTTTCAAGAAACTCATCAATAAGAAACGAATTACTAGCAAGTTTTTTTGCGTCAATACTTAAATTTTCATCTGCAAGATCAATATACTCATCCCTAAAAGTTAGTATTGCTGATGGCTCAATACCCACAAGTGGTTCATTGTTAGTGATAATATCTTTAAGTAATCTAATGTTTTTATTGGCAATTTCTTTAGCTTTATTAACTAATCCCTTCGATAAATATGTACGTGCACTTTCGAGGTGAACCGGAATTACTACTTCATATCCAAGTTTCGAAAGAAGTAGTATCGCTTTAATTCCCACATCTGTATCGTTATAACGTGTAAACTCATCATTAAATAAATAAACTTTACCGTTAGGATATGCTTTGTTGCCAATCTTCTTCTTTTCTTTAACATACCAACTGTCAAGGGTGATATTGCTAAGAATTGGAAATTTGCGTTTTGTACTAAACCCAATAAAATTTGATGTTAATCTTGAAAGCGTTTTATTTTGATTTACAAAGTTGTAAAGCCATGGTATATAACTCCCAAGTTTGTTAACCTTTGCGATATTAGCAATTAACAAGGTTCTTAACGGAATTCGGTTTTCCAAATAGTAATGCTGTAAAAATTCAGCTTTAAGCTTTGTAATATCTACACTCGATGGACATTCTGATTTACATGCCTTGCATGATAAACATAAGTCCATTACATCATATATCTCACTGTGATTAAATGGATTATCCTTTTCTGAATTTGTGAGAAACTCCCTTAATATATTTGCCCTTGCTCGCGTCGATTGACTTTCGTTACGACTTACCATGTAACTTGGGCACATGGTTCCTCCAGTTACTTCTGTTTTACGACAAGCTCCTGTGCCATTACATTTTTCGGTGGCACGCAATATACCCTGATCTTTCGAGAAATTAAATACTGTATCAATTTCTTTGGTTTCTTGTCCTGGTTTGTAGCGTAAAAAAGTGTTCATACTTGGAGTATCAACAATCTTCCCAGGGTTAAATATATTGTTAGGATCCCAAACTTCTTTTATCTGCTTAAATAGCTGATAATTGTGCTCTCCAACCATTATCGGAATAAATTCACCTCTTAAACGACCATCGCCATGCTCACCACTTAACGAACCTCCATACTTTTTAACAAGTATCGCAGTTTCTTTTGCTAATGTATGAAAAAGCTCAATATCCTTTTTATCCTTTAGGTTAAGTATGGGGCGCAAATGTAATTCTCCAGTCGCAATGTGGGCGTAATAAACACATTCCTTATTATACTTATCAAGAATCTTATTAAAATCATCAATGTAATCAGGTAATAATTCAGGATTAATTGCTGTGTCTTCAATAACGGCAACGGGTTTAGCATCGCCAGGCATATTGTTAAGTATACCAAGTCCTGCCTTACGTAATTCCCAAACCTTCAAAATATCTTTACCTTCAACCAACGGAAAATGATAGCCGTAACCGGCTTCTCTCATATCATTCTCCATTAAATCAGCTTTTTGTAAAATTAAGGAGCGATCATCTTCTGCAAATTCTACAATAAGTATGGCATCTGGATCGCCTTCAACAAAAAACCTATTTTTATCTTGACTAATGTTCTTTTTAGTTAAATCAAGAATAGTTTGATCCATTAGTTCAACAGCAACAGGATTATGATTTAATGCAATAAGGTTAGCCTTTAGCGCATTTTTAATACTGTTAAAATGAACGCAAACAAGAGCCTTGTGAGTAGGGGGTAGGTCTACTAAATTTAACTTTATAGCAGTTGTAAACGCTAAAGTACCT
>QMPB01000407.1 GCA_003648395.1 Bacteroidota bacterium | reverse complement strand
CTTTGGTATATATAATAGTAGTTTCTTGTTATATAATATTGTAAATTATATCTTTAGTATTTTTGTAGTAAATATAGTGCTGCTAGTAGTACTGCTTAGTTTTATTATATAACTACCAACGGGTAGTTCTTTGATATTAAGACTTAGAAATTCTTGTTTAGGGTTGAGTTTTTTTGAAATTAATAGTTTCCCTTTAATATCAAAAATTTCTAATGTTGTAAGTCCTATATTATTATTAAAATCAATATTTAGGATATCTTTTGTTGGATTTGGATAAGTAGATATTGGGTTTAGTTTTGAACCGTTTTCAATTCCATTAATTATACTAATAGTTATGGCATCGTTACCAGTACATCCGTTAGTATCTGTTACTATTACAAAATATGTTTGATTCCCATAACCGTAATTACTACCATCAACTGTAATGCTTTGAGATGTAGCACCAGTATTCCAAATATAACTCTGATAGTTTCCTGCATTTAATACAATTGTTTGAGTTTGGAATATGACAGTATCTGCTCCTAAGTTTGGTGTTGGTGGTAGATTTACATCCACTGTGATGAATGATGTATCGGATATGCAGGCGAATGCATCTTTTGCCCATACACTATATGTTGTAGTGATAAACGGAGCTACCATATGACTTTCTGCACTTAGCAATGAGTTATCCCAATGCAGCATCTTTATTCCTAAACCACCACTTGCTTGACAAGAAATTTCAACGCTGTCGCCAAAGCATGTAGAAGAACCTGAAGTAGTATTTAATACCATAGGTGAAGCTTGCCCAATTACGGTTGTAGATGTGTTAGTAGTATTCAAGCTATTTGTAACAGTAACAGTATATGTTCCTGTTGGGAGGTTGCTAATTGTGTCATTTGTTGATCCATTACTCCAAAGGTATGTATATGGAGGGTTGGTATCAATAGTTTTAGCGATTGCTATACCTGTTGAGTCGCCATAACATAGTACATTAGTTTTGTCTATAGAGACGCTTAATTCAGAATGAATACTTAATATATATACATTCCCAGAATTATAATTATTATATGGAGCGCTAATAGCAACTTCTATTCTACCATCATTATTATAATCGCCAAGGTATTCAATAGTTCTTCCAAATCTATCGCTAGTATTTAATGCTGGAATATCATAATAATTTATCAAATTATGTGTGTTCACATTATCGTTAGTATCTAGAGTTATGAAATGCACTCCTCCTTTATCACCATCTAATCGATAAGCGCCAGAAACAAAATCGTTTAGCCCATCTCCATTAATATCAGGAATGGATGAAAGCCCTGTTGAGAAATTGCTTGAAAATGGGTTTGAACCAGAAACTACACTATTACTAATTTTAGAATAAGAAAGTACGTTAGCGCCTGTATCTAAGTATAAAATGTAAAAAGCACCAGCTCCTCCAGGTCCATCTTGATCATTTGGAGAACCAATAATCACATCGTTAAACCCATCATTATTGTAATCGCCAATGCCTTCTGCTGTTGAACTAAATCGATAATTATCAGTGAATGTAGGGTCGAAATTAGGAATTCCTTTAGTAATCTTTTTATATGAACCAACTTGATGTTTTTCATTTAAAAATAATATCCATGCTGCTCCATGGCTTGGCCCTGTTTGATTATCTAGTTTGTTGCCAACAATAATGTCGGTATAACCATCATTGTTTAAATCTCCAATTTCACTTACACTAACCCCAAAAATTTTACCAGAAATTAAAGGGAGACCTCCAGATCCATATCCACTTAGTTTACTTATTTTATTCTGACTAGTAGCATGCCCATTAGTATCTAATGTAATAATATGAACAGCACCAGTACTTGTTCCTCCATCAGAACATAAGAGCTCAGAAACAGCAATATCATTAATGCCATCATTATTTATATCTTTTAGGTTTGTAATAAAGTACCCAAAAGAGCCATTGGAATCGATACCTGAAATGCCATTTTGGTTTTGTGTGAGAATAGTTGTGCTTGAGACAGTGCCATTAGTATCCATAAAAAGAATAAAAACTGCTCCATAAGCATTATAAAGAGGTGCCCCAACAGCTAAATCAATTACACCATCATTATTTAAATCTCCAATATTGCATAATCCAGTTCCAAATAATGATCCATTAGGTATAGTAGTGCCTATATTACCATTGGTATTATTAATTAGTTTGTATCTAATTAAGTCGCCAGGGTTTTGTGCTATAATGCTATTAATAAATAGGATTGATAATAAAACGTTGAGCAAAATTTTTATTTTCATAGGATTAAGTATTGATTGTTATCTGTATTTTTAGTATTAATAATAATATTAGCAACAAATATACACAATAGCATGGTATATAATATTAAATTGCATTATTTTATTTATAAGATATATATTAGATAGTAATTAGCTCATAATTATATGTTTATTATGAATTGTTATTTGGTAATTTAATAATATTCTTTATTTCTATTTTAAATATTAGAAGAGATATTTTTTTAATTTGCTTTTTTGATGAATTCAGCAATCTGTTTTGAGACTTCTTTGCCCGAGGATTTATAAAGGTGATTGCCATCAGTATATATATACTTGTCGTTATCCTTTGTTAAATCTAGATAGTTATTTGAGATTTCAATAGCTTCTTTTATTGTATTGTCAAAGTTAGGCATTAACTTATTTTCAATACTCATAAAGTCTTTATGCATAGGAAGCCTTACTATATAAACCTTGCCGTATTGCTTAAGATAGGATATGGTTTTTATTAAATAGTTTAATCGATAAGAGGAGAGCTTCATTTCTGGTAAAACTTCATCTCTATATATTTTTACTTTTGCTTTTATTCTATTTGAAACGGTAAGGCTATCCATAGGAATATCTTTTATCTCCAACCATCCATCTTTATGCAGAAACATATGTTTTTGTGGTAAAAATAAGTCAATATAACTACCTTGAAGATTTTTGTATAAATATTCTATATTTGGATTTATACTAATATTCGTAGTGTTTGAAAGACATAGACCGTTCTCTCTAAAAGAAGTTGTATCATTAGGGTCTTTGCATCTACTAGAAATACTCCAAGGGCTTACAGCGATAATAAAGAACCCTCCATGTTTTTTGTTAATCTTTCTTTTTATACTTTCTAAATAGATATAACCATAAGGACTATTGGCAACAGTAAAAGCAAAGTTTGATATTTTTTTTCCTAAAATATCCTCAAAAACTGCAGGCTGTATTCCTTGTGCAGCTCTCGATGTTCCAAGAATAAGGCTAGTTTGTTTTGGAGTTGTAAATCGCATATAAAATGGATCAGTATAGCCATTTGCTAGAAAAGAAAAGCCTGCAAATGTGATAATTACAATTATTGAAACAGCAAATATTTTATATATAAATTTTTTCATCAGTAAGATTAAAATTGAAAATAAATAAATTGTTGTTGTTTCCCCATGAAAATAAATAAAGCAATTATTAATAAATAATAGAATGCATATCTGAATATTTTCTTTCTTTTAAAGCCAAGGCTCTCTATTGCGTATTGCCCATCTCGCCCAAACCATTCAATAATTACAAAGAATAGAATTAGCATTAAGGTAATAAGACCATGATTCATTCCCTCAAAACTAGGTATTGTAAATAGTGATTTTGAGAAAATAGTGGATAAATAGTTTAATGCATGGCTTATACTATCTGCTCTAAAAAATATCCAAGCCAGAATAGTTAAGCTAAATGTAAAACCCATTTGATAGAACTCCTTAAAACTTGGTAAAAATCTTCCTTGAGCTACAGTATTTGTATTTGTTCTATTTTTATTAAGTATAAGTAGTGGTAAAAAATACAATGCATTCAATGCCCCCCAAATAATAAATGTCCAGTTGGCACCATGCCAAAATCCACTAATAATGAATATAGCAAAAGTATTCCTTATTTTCATCCACATTCCACCACGACTACCTCCTAAAGGGATGTATAAATAATCTCTAAACCAGGTTGATAGTGAAATATGCCATCGTCTCCAAAATTCTGCAATATCTCTTGAAAAGTATGGAAAAGCAAAGTTCTGTTTTAGATTAAACCCAAATAACCTAGAAGTTCCAATAGCAATATCAGAGTATCCTGAGAAATCACCATATATTTGGAAAGTAAAAAATATTGCTCCTAATACTAATGTGCTACCCGAGTAATCCCCGGAATTATTAAAAATTTCATTAGCAATTTGTGCTGCATTATCAGCTATTACAACTTTTTTAAATAATCCCCATAATATTTGTCTCAGTCCGTCTGTAGCTTTGTTATAGTCAAATACTCTTTTTTTGTAAAACTGAGGTAATAGATTTGTTGCTCTCTCTATCGGCCCTGCAACTAATTGAGGGAAGAAACTAACAAACGCTGTGAAAGCAATAAAGTCTTTTGTTGGCTCTAGCTTTCTTTTATAAACATCTATTGTGTAGCTTAAGGTTTGAAATGTATAAAAGCTAATTCCTACAGGTAGAATAATATTTAACGAATTTGCTTTAATTTCCATTCCGAAAAAGGAAAATGCAGTAATAAAATTGTCTATAAAAAAGTTATAGTATTTAAAGAAACCTAAAAAACCAAGATTCACAAGGATACTTATCCAGAGTAGGATTTTTCTTTTTGATATATTCTCTTCTTTTGATAATTGGAGTCCAACAGTATAGTCAATAATTGTACTGAAAAGTATTAGCGATAAAAAACGCCAATCCCACCAGCCATAGAATATGTAGCTTGCAATAACTATTAAAATGTTTTGAAGTTTTAGATTTTTGTTTGCAACAAACCAATATAGAATAAATACTATTGGTAAAAATACTGCAAAATCTATTGAGTTAAAAAGCATCTGTTCCTATTATCTTTCTTTAGTTATTTGCACTTTTTTTTAATTATAAACAATTTAAGGATTTGTTTAAAGATATTTTTAGCTTGCCAAATTTTCATTTTATTTTCGCTATGATTACCTGTAATTAACTAATTATAACTATCTATGTCCAAGGATCCATATGTGTATTAGTACAACCATAAATATCCAATTGCGATTGTGCCACTATTGCTTGTGTAACACCTTTTTCATAAATAGCAACTTTGTTCTCGGGGTCTATTTCAAGT
>QMPB01000406.1 GCA_003648395.1 Bacteroidota bacterium | reverse complement strand
TATATTACTCTTGTCGCGTTCTACCGCAACTATATTTCCCATTGTTTCTACAATTCCTGTAAACATATTCTTTTATTTATTTGTTTATTCATTTATTCGTTTAAAACTACTATCTATAAAGAGAAACCGTGCCATTTATTGTCCTACTTTGCAAGCCCTCAAGCCTATATTCAAAAACCTCACAATCAAAGAAGTAAACACCATCAGTACAATCATTCCCTGTATTCAAATCTTTTCCATCCCAGTTAATATCTGCATCGGTAGTAGTAAAAACCAGACCTCCCCAGCGATTATAGATATTCATATTAACTGATTCCACAAAATCATAAGGAAAAGGAATAAATAAATCATTATATCCATCATTATTAGGAGTAAAAACATTTGGCAAAGTATAAAGCCTACAGCTATCAATATCGACACAAACCCTATTAGACGCATCACTTTCGTTATCAAAAGAATCGATAGCTGTTACATAATAACAACCTACAATAGTTTCCATACCTATATGATTAAATATTGTATCGGAAGCTGGCGACGCATTATGAATTACACTATAATCTGAGTTTAAGTCTGGAGTATAATACAGATTATATCTTACAACATCATCAACACAAGTATTATTAGGATTAGTCCATTGCAATAAGTTTTCTATTAAAAAACAATCTGTAGTTACCTTAATTGTTGGTGGACAAGGAGGCTCTTCATCTATTGGGCTACCACAAGCAATTTGCGATTTATTTATTAGAGGTTTACTAAATCCATTGGCACTATAACTACCTATACTCTTCACATAATAGCAATATGTTTCGCCATTAACCAAATGGCTATCTACATAAATATTTGAAAGCGAATAGCCAATACTATCAAAAATATCAGGGCTAGTTTCTTTATACACTATTACGGTATCGTTGCTCCATGGCACTATAGGATTCCAGCTAAGTTCCATTCTTCGTGCTTTACCATCAGCCTTTAAATATACACTTGATGCCAATTGCGATTCGCCAATATAAAATCTATTACCCGTGGTTCTATTTACAAAACCTATTTTATAATAGTTAGTCTTATTTTCAGTATCAACTTTTGTATGCTGATATATTGTATCATTAAGATTATCTAGAGAATCAATTAAAGTCATTGGATTACCAAAGCCATCGGTATTATGAAAAATCTGATATAAGAAAGGCCCGGGAGTTTGGGTATAATCAAGAGAATCTGGCTTAGACCAAATAATAGTATTCTTACCTTCGCCATCGGAGGTAGTATCAACGCTAACATTGGTAATTACAGGCACATCTTTTATTAATTGCGCACATATCTCTAGCGAAGGATAACTCTGAGCTCCATCAGGGAAATGAGCTACAACCATATAGCAATAATCATCTCCGTGTAACAGCCCAATTCCATTACCTGTATCTACAAAAGCTGTATCGTTAATAGAGGTAGTGCTACCTATAAATTGATATGCCGTCCAGGCAGGGACACCTGTTTCACAAACAGAGGGCACATACCCAATATAACCATTATGTTTATAAATATCATATTGATCGCCATTGCTACATATAGATTTGTCCCAGAGAAGCTCAATATTATTTCCTTTAGGAGTAGCCATAACATTTTTAGGAGAAGGCGCTATAACTTTTATAAACATAGTTTTTATATCTACCAAATTTACTGGAGTGCCATTGTCTTTAGCCTTAAAAATCATTTGATATGGATTTAGCTGCACATGTTCACAAATTGGCGACCACGAGAAAACAGATGACACATTGCCTGTTCCCATTGCAGGTTGTGGAAATAATGCTTTACTATTTTGAAGAAGTATTGGACCACCGGTACCTCGTAAAGTTAATAAATCATTATCAATATCATTGGCTTCAATAAGCACATTTAACGACTGTCCAACTTCGATACAAGTATCACTAAGCCCATCAATTACGGGAGGTCTATTATTACAATTATCAATAGTTATTTGCATATCTCTTGTAATTGTTCCTACTAGAACTCCATTTCGATATTCTTTAATAATAATAGCAACATTATATTCACCTATAAGGGTGGGATTTATCCAGCTCAAAGTACCTGTTATAGGATCAATAGTAAAACTAATACTAGCATTTGGGTAAGAATAACCTGGGATAAAATCGCCATCGATACCTCTACAATGTACTAATTCAAAAGCAATGCTATCTCCATCAACATCATAAGCGCCAGGGTTATGCACAAACGGATAACCTACACAACCATTATCAATTGGTGGATTTAATAGAATTGGTGAATTATTAGGCCCAATAAAAGGATTAATATTTAGAATTGTTTCGATATAAAAGGGCACATTTATGGAATTTGGGATATTCATAACCCCTCCATTACGATTAGGGTCCTCCATACTAATAACAAAACTACCCTGCCCACTAAAAGTATGCGTGCCTTTATAAATATTCATACTAACTTGATTGGGCAACGAAGTTTTAGAAATTCTTTGTACTACAGACTGTGTGCCATCGCCCCAATCTAATTCCAAGGAAGGTCTATCTGCCAACGATGGAGTATAGGTATAAGTAACCAATGTAAACTCATAGGTAAGTTGTGATAGTTGTATATAAGTAATTTCACCGGCACGATTGTGGGTAGCAAACGACTGTAAGCTAAGCAAAATCAACAAAATTATGACAGTAAAACTTCTCATAAAACTATATAATCAATATTCATTGCAAAGGTATCTAATTTAGTATTATAGTGAGAGATTTTTTTGAGCAGAAATTTAATTCTCTTTATATCTCTTATTGGATTGAGATTCTAATAAAACAAAAGTCGCTACTATTTATATTTAGTAGCGACTTTAACACAATTAAGAGTATATTATTTGTTCTATGTAAAAGGAAGTATCAATCCTATGGAGAACGGATATAATTTAGGACCTCTATCTTTTCTAAACATTTCGGTAATAGAATATGTTCCATAAAGATTCAGTGGACCCCAACCAACTCTTACCGTTGCATCAAGAATAAATGGTTGAAGATAAAAATCATCAAATATTTTTGGCTTATGTTTTCCGCTACCATTCACTCTATAAACTTGCTTTGAATGAGAGCCCATTCTAACACCTCCAATAACACCCATTGAAAGATGAAAACTTGATGTATTATGATGGCCGTCAGTTTGAAATTCGAATAAAATAGGCATTGTTAAATACCATGCTGTTAATTTACTTTTTTCATAAGCTCTTTCTACTGTAGGGTCAGTATATCCATAAAACATAGACGAATCACCATCAAGAATTATATTATTATCAAAACGATAGTTATTCCAACGAAGACCTAAGCCTGTAACAAATCCGAATTTATTACCAATAATTCCAAAGCTTTGCTGAAAGAAATTTAGATTAAAATTTGTAGATCTCTCATATTTAAGTTCCATAAATTCATAGCCGGCGGGCATATCAATACCAAATGATGGGGTAAGATATCCATTAACCCCTAATTCTAATCCTGCCCAATTTCCTTTAAAACGACTATTATTTTTACGCTTATATTTTATATTTGGGCTTCCATCTTCAGAAATAATAATTTCAGTATCACCTCCGCCTATATTTACTCTTATGGTATCCTCATTTTCGCTAACATATATGCTATGATCATTAATTCCTACCCAAATGGATTCGTTCTCTCCTATGCTTTTATGATTTGGGTCACTCTTATATCTCATAGAGCTTGAGCCTGATATATCTGCTACTATAGAACTATCAGGATTTATTTTTACATCACTTGCCCCATTTGCCTTTACACTTGCATATATTGTTTTTGTATCAAAAGAATTGAAATCACTAGCTCCAGAAGTATTAACATAGATACTATCGGCAAAACCTGTAATAGTAGCATCACTAGCGCCACTAAGCTTTGCAGTAAGTATATTATAATCAACATCAAGCTCTACACTAGATGCACCACTCAACTGAAGGTATAGTGCTTCTCCTTCTATTCTTGATTTACTCGTCACATCACTTGCCCCTTCAATAATCAATTCCTTAAAATCGGGTGAGGAAATTTCCATTTCTATAGAAAGGTTTTTTACTCCATCAATATCAAAGCTGAGAACTTCATCTTTTACACTATAAGAAAATTTATTGGGATTAAATTCTGAAGAAGATATAATAATGCTACAGGAGTCGGAATTTACTAATATTATATCTGCAATATCATTGATAATAATTTTATTGAAATAATCAGTTTTATACTTAACATTCTCTTGAGCATCTACCTTTACCCAAATTAATAGAAATAATATTGAAATAAGTACCAAACGACTTATGTTTGATACGCTATAACTTGCATTTTTATAATTGTATATATTTTTCATAACTACTGTTTTATATAATTAAAATCTTTATAATGCACCTTTCAACTAGTATTTCAATATGCAAAATTGGTTTGTCTGAGATAATGACGCCGACAATATGGAAATAGTTACAAATATTTTTTAAATATTAATTCCTAATAAAAAATAAATATTCCTACTTTTGCAAAGAAGTATAAATAATAAATGGCAAACATGGAAATTCTAGGACCTTTAAAATTCCTTCCTATTTTTAAGAATAAGATTTGGGGAGGCAACAAGATTAAAACAATACTGAAACATGACTTCTCGCCGCTACCAAACTGTGGCGAATTATGGGCAATCTCTGGAGTTGAGGGTAACGAATCAGTAGTTTCGGAAGGTCCTTTGGAAGGCAATAACCTTAATGAAATTATTGAGATATATATGTCGGATATAGTTGGTGATAAGGTTCATGAGGTATTTCAAAATGAATTTCCTTTACTAATAAAATTCTTGGATGCCAATGATTGGTTATCAATACAAGTACACCCCGACGATGAGCTTGCGCAAGCACGTGGCCACGAAAGAGGCAAAACAGAAATGTGGTATATTATACAAGCCGATGAGAAATCAAGACTTATTAAAGGCTTTTCTCAAGATACATCAAGAGGCGAATATCTGAAGAGTTTGAAAGATAATACACTCCCTGAAATTCTTAATTTTGAGAATGCAAATCAAGGAGATGCTTACTATATAGCAGCAGGAAAAGTTCATGCCTTGGGACCTGGAATACTTCTTACAGAAATAC
>QMPB01000405.1 GCA_003648395.1 Bacteroidota bacterium | reverse complement strand
TTGGATAAAAGATGCTATAAAAAAGATTGATAGCCCCGAGGTTCAACAAACAGTAGAAAAAAACACATTAGCTATAATTGATGCCCTTGAGCGTATTTTCAAAGATGAAATGCTTACTGATGAAGAATTAAAAAGTATGGGCAAAAAATATGAAGAATTTGGCATGTTGATAAAGGATGGTTTTTTGAAAGGATTAGACCCAGGCAAATTTAAAAATATAGCTGATAAGATTTTAGATGCTTTTACTCCAAGAAGCGATAAATATGAAAAAGTTAAACAAAACTTTGCCATTCCCTTTGAAACATTCATACGGCAAGAAGAAGCTCTTGAAACAGTGGCAGATCAGTGGGCTTATTTACAAAATCAAATTGGTCAGGCAGCAACTCAATTATCATCTTTAAGAAACGAAACCCGTAAATCAGAAGAAGAATTAAATTCTCTATCTAAAACCGAATTGTCTGCACTTAAAACTACGTCTCTTATGATTTTTTCAAAAGAGGAATATGAAAAAGCTATTAGAAGTGCATATAAATCATTATTTGAAGCAGAAGAAAAATTGCGTGATTATGGGGTTACTCTCAAGAAAGATAGAAATCTTACAGTTGATTTCACAAAAAGCATTATAGAAATGGAACTCGAATTTAAACGGTTGTCTGGAAGTGAATCGTCTATTTTCGATGTAAAATTACGCGGATTGCGTGCAGCCGTAAGGCAATTATATGATGCTTCGATTACTTTAAGATCTAATCTTAATCAATTACTTCAAAAAGGAACAGTAGATGCTAAAGTATTTAATGCATTAGATATGATGCGTAGTAAAATGAAAGATATAATAAAAGAACAGATTGAGCAACTAAAAACACAAAAAGAAGCAGGTAAAGATGTCGAACACCAATTAAAACAAACAGAAAAAGCTTTAGAAATGATACAAAAGCAAGATTTGAGCGAAATTTTGGCTGGAGATAAAATAGACACAGCAGCTTTAAAAGATTTAATGGATACTTTTGTTAGCATGGAAAAAATGACACAAGCAGAAGCAGATGCGTTACAAAAAACTGTCACGCAGCTATTAGAAGCTAAAAAAGTTGAAGATGCTCGCAAAAAAATTGCCCAAGCTTTATTAAATATCTTTATGGCAATGGTAAATGCAGATTATAAAGCTGCTAGTTCTAGAATACAATTTACACTAGAAGAAAAACGAGCTTATGAAGAATACAAACGCACGATAGAAAAGGGATACGAAACTTATAAAAATCTATTATCTATAGCCTCAAAAGCTGTGGAATCTCTCAAAAATCCATTTGATATAATTACTAAAAATATAGAAATAATGCAACAAAAAGTTACAGCTGCAAGAGATATTTGGAAGGAATTTAATTCAATTATAGTAACATATAATATAGATACAAGCACAGAAGTTTGGGAAAAATTACAACAAGACATTAAAAATATTGATATATTATCTGCTTCATGGAGATCGGAATTAGAAAATTCCTTGAAAATTTTAGGATTACAACAAGAACAAATGGATGAAATATTGAATCAAGTGGATTTAATTCGTCAGCGTCATCTAGACGAAATAGAAGCTAAAAAACAATCTCTCAAGATTTCTCAAGCTCAAACTACAGTCCTTACAGCATTAGAAAAGAAACAAAATATCTTATTAGAGCAGGTTTCTAAGTACAAAGAATTACGTCGTGCAAGTATTTTCGATGAAAAAAGATCTTATGCTCAAGTATTAAATACAGAATTAGATACCTTAGAACAAGAACGCAAAATAGTACAAAGCATATTAAAAGAAAGATTAAATAGAATGAAGGAGATTTATAGTAGTAATGCCGAAATTATTAAAGTTCTAGAAGAGCAATATCAGATTTCTTCGCAATTGGTTGATGCAGATTATAAGCGCAAGAAATTTGCAATTGAATTGAATACATTAATAAGTTATTTAACGCAACAATTTGAACAACAAAAAGAAGCCGCAAACAAGATTGCCAGCACATTTGCTTCTAACCTAAATAAAACTATAAATATCTATACTTCTAATTTAGAAAAAGCGCAAAGCGTCCATGAAGACATAGTAAAACAACAAGAAAATATAGCTAAATTACAAGAACAATTAAACCAAGAAACAGATCCAGAAAAACAAGCTCAAATCAGGAGCGAAATATCTAAAGCTAGAGAAGAATTAGAACGCCTGGTTGAAGAAGAAAAAAGACTAAAATCTGTTGGCGAAGCAATTAAACAAACATTTGCAAATATAGCAAAAGATTTAGCTGATATTGTTATTCAAGTAAATACAAAACAAATGGAACAAGCTTTAGGAGAGCTGCTTTATGGTTCTAAATGGGGGCAAAATCTTGCCAGTGTTTTCAATGAAAATATGTTGGCTGGTTTAGATGTATCTGCCAATAATTTATATGACGCAATTTTAACTAGCTCTCAAGAAGGCGCTCTCGAAATCTATAATGCCATTATTACTGCTTCTACTGAAGCAGGATCCGAATTGGCTAGCCTGAGATTATCATTAACGCCGAGCACAACTACAACTCCTGGTTTACCTACTACAACTACACCAACCGCAGCTGCGCCAGCGCCAGTTGCAATATCAGCTACATCAGCTCCATTATCAATTGATTTATCTCCAATTTCAGCTTTAAACACAACTATAACGAAACTGATTGCCACATTGGAATCCTTGAATTTAACCGAAAAAATGCTAAACGATTCTATTATAATGCTTAGAGGAGCTTTGCTGTCTGCCAGTACGAATATAAACCAGCTTGGTACGGATATAGACAGCACTTCGGTAACAGATGCAGCTGGTACTCTTGCAACACGTACAGTTAGTTTAGAAAAACAAGTAGCAGCTCTCAAGCTCCAAATAGAACAATTACAAACAGCATTAAGCCAAAATAACAAATCTATAACAACAAGCACCAAATTAACGACTATATCAGCTAATATACAACGAAATGCAGCTAAAGAACTTGCGGCTAGCATGGCCAAATTAGGTGCTACTATGCTAGCAGTCAAAATGTTCGGCGGCGGACAGGGCGCTGCTACAGGAGCTCAATTAGGCGCTACATTAGGCCAGCTGGCATTCCAACAAATTCCTTTCGTTGGTTCACTTTTAGGCACATTTGTTGGCGGATTTATAGGAAGCTTATTTGATAAGAAAAAGACAACTCCAGAACTACCAAAAGAAACTACTACAACAAGATCAGTTATTGCAGCAACTCAAACATCAGAATCTCTAAATAGTAATACCGAAGCTCTAAAAGCTAATACAGTTTCATTACAAAGATTGTCTATAGCATTGGACTCAATAAAAGAAAAATTAATAAATGCTCCGACTAGATTTAGTATGCCGCCAATGATTTTAGGCGGCCAAATCTATGGTTATGCCGGTTCGGCACCTGGAGCACCAACTATCGTATTCAATGTAAATGGCAATTTAGATCAAAATGTTGCTAACGACATTATGAGCAAAATATCTCAGTTATATCAACAATCCTATACTAGGCAAGGTTATGTAACATCTATATAATAGGAGAGATGTAGTTATGTCAGTACATGAAGAGTTCCAACCAGGTTTTTCTGGATTATTAGGATCTGGTCCAGGAAAACATAAAGCATCAAAATTAGAGAGATTAGATCATACTTTGATCAATAAAATAGAAAATGCTATTCAACAATTATGGTCAATTGTTCGCGGAGAAGGTCATTATGGTCCTTTTAGATTAGAAACAACTGATGGTTATGTAACAGAAACCTTCAATGGTGATGGTTCAACGACAACATTCCAATTATCTAAAGCTATTCCTAGAGAAGCTATTAGTGGATATAATATTTTTCTAGATAATCCTTATGCTTCTGGTATACAACCAGCTAGTTGTAGTGGTTACTTAACAGATTTTGATGAATATACCAATCTGAGTGATACTGTAGTATTTGCAACAGCGCCGCCAGTTGGAGAAAATAATGTGAAAATAATTTATGTAAATATAACAGAATGGCCTTCTTCGGTGAATAGTTCAGCTTATTTAAGTGAATATACCATATCATCTTAGAAATAAGATGGCAAAGGAGAATAAACTATGAATAAATCTATGGAACAATTTTACTTTTATGCTCAGGAACACCCAACTTCTGTAAAATATAATAATATTCTTTTGGTAATTGATGAAATGCGCCGCTTGACTGGTCCAATTTCTATTCGTCGAGCCAGTGGCGGTTCATTTAGTGCAACGGAATATACATTAGCTTTGGAAGAAGACCCAAGATATTTAGGCGGAATTACTACTAGCGGAAGCGATTATATTACAAGATGTAGCTTTACAGTTTGGTATATTGAGCCAGAAAACGAACCTTCGTCCTCATCTTATGCTAGATGGGAAAATGTAATCTTTACATCTGGAACGGCTACTTCTGGAGAATGGCAAGCAGTATTAAATAGTTCTAATCTGGCTGAAGGAACTTTAGGTGCTGCCGGAGTTGATTTGTCATCTGTTGAGATTTCCGGATTTACTTGTATGCGAGATCCATACAATGTAATTTAGTGCCGACGTAGCTTAGTGGTAAAGCATCCGACTTGTAATCGGATGAACGCAGGTTCGACTCCTGCCGTCGGCTAGAAAATAATAAAATATTAGGAAGGCTAGGCTAATTGGTAAGCCAGCAGACTTGAAATCTGCCGCCTTGAAAAAGGCTTGGGGGTTCGAGTCCCTCGCCTTCCGCAGATAGGAAAGTACGGAGAGATTCCAAATGCGTAGAATAATCACATTTGATCAATTATTATTTTCAGATGGTGAACATCCTACTTCTTTCAAATTAAACCAAATTCTTAATCTAATTGAATACATAAGATTAGCTAATGGCCCGTATAATGTTTCTTTATATAGCCAAGATTCTGATACCGAGTTTACAGTTGAATTATTAGAAGACCCAACATTGATTGGCGGCTTGGATGCTTCAACATTGCAAACAAATAGATCCTTCAATGTATTTTACGAAACAAATGAATCTCTAACTGAACATTATGGCAGATGGAATGATGTTTATTTTACTGTTACCGGCGGAAGATTATTAGCTACTCTAACTAGCGGAGACAATGTTTATT
>QMPB01000404.1 GCA_003648395.1 Bacteroidota bacterium | reverse complement strand
TGGGTCTATTGTTACTTCCACAAAAATATAAATGCTATCATGTGCTGCAATTTCAATATCAGTAAGATTATAACCAGAATAGCCATCCACATTCATTCTATATTTTGAAGTTTGCCCTTCGCCAAGGTATACTTGCGAAATATTTACTTTTTGGTCTTCATTATTTGTTACAATAAGAGTGTAAGTGGAAGAACCAATTGTTGTAAATAGAGTATCAAACAGAATAGTATCAGTAGAAAAACTTAGATTAATATTACCTTCGGCAAATGAATTCTCTTTTTTACAGGAATCCATGGAAATAATTAATATGATGCTAATAATTACAATACTCAAGAAATAAAGGCTTTGTTTTAATCTCATAATTAAGCTAACTTATAAAGTGCAAAAATATTATATTTTATTTACCAAGTTCATTAATTTTTTAGAATCTGTTAAAGAAAGAATACAATTTGATTAACTTTGCCTGTTTTTATAAATATAATTATTTTAATGAAGGAGTTTAGTACAAATAGGGAAGAGAGCTCAAAGAGTAGATTATTAAGATTTGTGTTTAATCATTTCCCAGCATACAGGCGCAGTACAGGTAGGGTTAGTTTTATTAGTGGCGATTGGATGGAAATTCACGTTAGAATAGTACGAAGCTATAGAAACAGAAATTATAATGGAAGTGTATTTGGCGGTAGTATTTATGCTTCTATTGATCCAATTTATATGCTGCAAATGATTCAAATTTTTGGAAAGGACTTCGTGGTTTGGGATAAAGAAGCAGTAGTGAAATTTAAGCGGCCAATAAAGAAAAAAGCTGTAGCAAAATTTGAATTTACAGATGAAATAATAAATAATATAAGAGAAACTCTAAAGAATGAAGGTGAGTATAGCTTCAACCTACCTGTTGAGTTTGTTGATGATACAGGATTTGTATATGCAGAAATAGATAAGATGCTATATATTGCTACCAAAGAGTTTTACAAAGTAAAAATAGAAAAGAAAAAGCAAGAACTTGCTGACAAGGTGAATGTCAGATAATTAAGCTTTACATTGCTTTAGGAAAAAGGAGTGTAAACGAAGTTCCTTCCTTAAGTTTGCTCGTAACTTTAATATCTGCATTATTTCTACTAGCAAATTTCTTTACTAGTTTAAGCCCAAGTCCACTACCTTTTTCATTCTCAGTTCCTACTCTTGTGTCAAATTTTCTTTCATCAAAAAGGTTGAATAACTGTTCGTCATCCATTCCAACTCCATTATCTGTTATTTCAAGGCTTGTAAGGTCATTAACTTTAGATATACATATATTAATTTTTCCATTACGTGGAGTAAACTTTATTGCATTATTTAATAGGTTTCTAAGTATTGTATCAAGCATGTTTTTATCAGCATATATAATACATTGATTCTTTGCATTAACAGTAATTTCAATGGATTTCTCATCACAAGTTTTACTGATGAAGAATAAAATATCATTTACAGCTGAGTTCAAATCAATTTTATGAGGTGAAAACTTTATGTTATCACTTGTAACTCTAGTCCATGCAAATAAATCAAGCATAAGGTTATATGTATGATTAATAGCATTTGTTATCAAGTTCATATAGTAATTAGTATCTTCTTTGCTTAGGTTTTCGGTATTAAGTATTTCAAGAAGGGATAAGGTGCTTCCTAGTGATCCTTTAAGGTCATGTCCAACAACTGAGTAGGTCCTTTCTTGATGTGTATTGATTTCCTCAAGGTCATTGTTTAGCTCCTTCACCTGTTTTAGAGTTAGGTATTGCCGCTCTTTATGTTCTTTTATTTTATTTCTATTAATAATTATTACAATTATTAAGAATAAGAATATAAGACTTACTACCACAGAAATATAAAAACCTTTTATATATAATTCTTGTTTAGCAAGTTCAGCAATTGCATTATTGTTTCGTTTTATTATTTCATTCATCAACTCATTACGAGCAATATTCTGTGAATATAATGCAGAATCAGCTTTTACAATCAATTTCTCGTAAAGGGTAATTTCATTAATACTAATATCTTCTTTTTCTCTTAGGGCATTAATTACAAGAATTGCGTTTGATTTAATTATTGAGTAATCTTTTACCTCATTAGCAAAAGCAATAGAAATAACGGAATATTTTATTGCAGAGTCAACCTTGTTTAATAATAAATACTTATTGCCAAGTGAACTTGTAGACTTTGTAATACCTTTAAAATCACCTAACTTCTTTGACAATTCAAATGCATTTTTATTGTATTCTATGCATTCTATTATGTTGCCCTGTAAAAATTTAAGGTCTGCAAATCTTAAATAAGTTAGTATAAGGTGTTGATATCGCTTTGCTTTTATGTCAATATCTTCACTCTTACTATAATATACAGTGGCACTATCATAAGATAATTCAGAAATAAAGTTGTCTCCAATGAATACATATAAATCAGCAAACTCACTTATATTTTCAGTTTGTTTTCTGTGTTTAATTGCTTTTTTAAAGTATTCTTTTGCAGTATCATGATTCCCAAGTTTATCTTCAGAAATACCAATGTTCTGGTAGCAAACAGCGAGTCCAACGTCTTTTATTCTATTATCAATTTTCTCAAAATCATTAATAGCTTGCTTATAATAATAGATTGCTCTTAATGTAAATTTTCCATTAAAATATATATTACCAACCATTACCTCATCCCAATCTTTATTTGCCCAATTTTTATGTTTATTATTTATTGGAATTAATAATTCGAATGTCTCAAGTTCTTTAACATAATTTCTGTTTTTTCTATGTATTTTAGTAAGGGTTGATAATAATTCAATATAGTTTTTATTTTTTTTATTTATTGTTTTAAGTTTTAGGTTAGTTAATTCAACTGCTTTATCGTATTCAGTTTCAGAAAGTAAAAGTGTGTATTTAGTAAATAAAGTAAAATATTGATCACTTAAAGTATCAGTACATTTCTCTATTTTGTATTTGTATTTATGTAGGTTTTTAATGTAACCTGTCTTGTGAGTAAAGTTGTTAATGTTACTAGCCATCCTTCTCATTCTATTATATTTGTAATGAGAATAATGCAAACTATCTTGACTAAATAAATTAATTGGAATGATAAAAATAGTCATAATAATTACTATTAGTAGACTATATCTCATAGAATTACCTCTATTTTCTTTTGCATTTGTAAATAAATATTTCATAATAATAATATATTAGTGAAAAGTTTTTTTCTTAATTATTCCGCCATGTACATCACCCATAATATGCTCAGCAATAAATGCATTAGAATCTATTTCTAGAATTTTTCTAATTACTCTATTTACTTCTAATCGAGTTACTATAGTGTATATGATTTCTAAATTATCTTCATGATTTATTGTTCGTCCTCCTCTAGCTTGATAAAGTGTAACACTTTTATTTAGCTCATCCATCAACATAGCTTTTATTTCATTATTGTTATTCGACATTATTGTTAATCCATAGTATTCTTCAATTCCATGAATTACAAAATCTACGGTTTTGGATGCAACAAAATAAGTTAAAAGGGAGTAAAGAGCTGTTTCAACTCCAAGTATTACTCCCGCAAATGAGAATATTATTAAGTTAAGAACAAGTATGGTGTCTCCAATAGAGAGAAATGTTATTTTGCTAATGCTCAATGCTAATATTTCAGTTCCATCAATAACAGAACCGCCTCTAATGGCAAAGCCAATTCCTAAGCCAAGAAAGAAACCGCCAAAAATACTTATTAGTAATTTATCTTCAGTTACTATTGGAAATTCTACAAAAGCAATTGCTATGGATAATAAACTTATTGCAATTACACTCATAAATGCAAACCTTTTGTTTACCTTTAAAGCTCCCATAAATATAAAAGGGATATTGATTATTAATATCCAATAGTATAATGGGGTAGAGGTAATATGTGCAATAAGCATTGATATACCTGTAACTCCTCCATCAATAAAATTATTAGGTATAAGAAATGACTCTAATCCAAAACTAGCAGAAGCAATGCCTATAATTATAAGCATTAAGCCTTTAATAAATTTAAACGAATTAGTTTTTTTTATCATTATAGTTAGATATATCTATTTTTGTTGCTAATCAGTGTAGATTGAAATGTATAAACCAATCATAATCATCATTAGCTCCATCCTTTAGGGTGGGGCTATGAAAGTAGTATTGACCAGTTTTGGCGAAATTTTTGCTTTTTTTGCAAAAATTATGACAAAACAATTAATCTACATGTCACATTATCAGTTATATATCTGAACTGATTAGTAACCTATTTTTTAAGTAAATAATAAATCTGAAAATTACAATTGTACTTTTTGTTATCTTAAATCTTCTGATATTTAGTATATTACTCGCTACAAATTTAGTAAAATTTAATAACAAAAGATAATAAATACTGAATGAATATATTTTAACTGTTATTAAACTGTTAATTAATTGAGTAGTTGATAGATAATATAGTATATTTGTGCTTACAGAAATGGAATGATTTTTTCAAATAATTAATATTGTAATTATATGAAATTTACAAAAATAGAAAAAGAAGCAATTAATTATTTACTTTCAGAATTAATGAAAGTAGATGGTCATACTGATGTGCACGAAGCAGCAACATTATACGAAATAAATAGGAGATTAGGAATTTCAGTTAACGAGGCAGAAGAGTCTTTTTCTATGTCTTTTGAAGAATCTAAGAATACAGTTAAAGAAATGAGTTCTAGTAAGAAAAGGCATGTGCTTAATTTACTAAATCAAATGGCAGCAACGGATGGAAATATTGATTTTACAGAGAAAGAATTGATAAAGAGTATTTTTTCTAATTTTTAGTAAATTAAGCATCAGCATCGCTCCAAGCGATGCTGATGCTTTAATGTAATGCTATCAGTACAAAACTTTTACCCCCTCATAAAGAGAGAATGCCAATGAAAATATTTACTATCAACTGATATCTATCTCATTATAACTTTATACTTTTCATAAGCCTCTATAATTTAAAAAAAAGGTAACTAATCAGTATAAATTGCCTTTATTATTACGATTATAGAGTATTACGTATATCACTGACCCTGAAAGGGTCAAATACGAATAACCATGGGCGGAGCCCCATGGTTATGAATACTAATTCTAGA
>QMPB01000403.1 GCA_003648395.1 Bacteroidota bacterium | reverse complement strand
TATAAATACTAAAAAAGGAACAGAATGTATAAAGATATAACATTTGAATTAGCTAATCCTTGTACTGTAGATATTGGTGATGGATACCCATCACCTTTTTCCGCTGGGATGCATACCATTACCCCAAAAGGTTACGTTATTATAGAAAATTCTAATGACTTGGACCCGTTGACTCAAATAAAATTTGTTTCTGATACTATAAGAGAAATCAATATAGAAAAGGGAACTGAAATTATAGACGCAGAAAATATGTGTCAAGGGCTATCTAATCTTAAGCGATTTAATTATCAAGGCCCTAATAAAATCCAAAACTTCAAAAGAATGCTTGAGAAGACTGGTATTTCTCATTTACCTAAAATTTATACTACAGAAGGTCGTGAATTTGACTATATGTTAAAAGACGCAATTTATATGAATTGTTTAGAGGGAATTGATACCACTAATCAAACGTCAACAACAGGAATGTTTTTAAATACTAATCTAATTAATCCAGATTTAACAACACAAGTCCAAATAGAAGCTGGTACTTCCTATGTGAATGTAAACGATTGCTCGGATTACACCGGCCCTATTAGTTTAGAAACACCAGTTATATCAGGACCTTCAGACGGAAACGAATTAAGTAATGTTATTATAACAATAGAAAATTATAATCCTGCATTACTTTATTATTTCTCAGCTGATATTAATATAGGTCAACCTCAAACTTTAGAAATTCAAGGTAATAAAATTTATTGGGAAACTCCTAATGTTCTTGGTACTGTTCTAGGTACTTTAGAAATTTACTCAACAGACGGAAATAAAGTGTCTTCAACAGCAGCAATTCAAGTTAATATTCACAACACAAGCACTAGCTTATTTTTAAGTAATAATATTACTAATGAAGAAAGTGTAGGAACTGGATTTACTGTATTTGAGCATAATGATTTATGGGTCTAACCCCAAGAAAGGAAAAATATGATATCAACTAAAGAGCAAGCTATATGGGTTTCACCAACAATAACACAACCAGGTGGGTCTCCTGATTTTGAAACTTATCAAATTCAAGACCGCCAAATACCAAAAGAAATTCAAGTAGACGATTATTCTGTATTGGAACCAACGGATACTATTCTTGTAGATACTCCTTATTTTAGTGATCTTAGTGAGAATTTACAAGTTGTTTTTAAATTTGACCCTGCTTATAATAATATTATAATTGATATTTATAAAAATGGAGATTATTGGTATCTTATGGATTCTATTATTACTCCTAAGATAAATGCTGATACATTTTTATGTAATAGTGTTTCTTTATATAAAGATAAATTTGTTGTTTCTACTACTCAATGGACTGCACCTGGATCTAATTTAAAACATAAAAGTTATTTTTATACATTAAATGCAACAAGTAACACATGGGTCTTAACTGAAACAATAGAAACCCTTCTCCCTGCTTCTGTTAAGATTTATAAAGATCAAGCTATTGTTTATAATAACCATAAAATAAGTATATACAAATATGATGGAATTTGGGCTTTGGATACTGAAATTAGTAATTTAAATTTGAATTTAAATAGTTTATCCGATATATCAATGCATGATGACGTATTTATTATAGGAGCAACAGAAGACGAGGCTGCTTATATTTATGATTATTCAGGATCTTGGGTAGAAACTAGGCTTCAACCTAATGGGATGTTTCCTTTTAAAGAATATGGTACGTCTGTTTCATTTAACTCTAATACTGAAGTTTTAGTAACCTCAATGAAAGGAACTCCAGAGGAAGCTTCTATTACAGTATATGAAAATACAGGTACTTGGAATATTACAGCTACTCTTCTTAATGCTGATGGACTTGAAGATGGCTCTTATATAAGAGTAAAAGATAATAATGGAATAACTGAAGGTTTAAATACTATTATGTATCTAGAAAAAAAACTTAATATTTGGGAAATGAGACCTCTTCCGAATTCTGATGGATTAGGAGGATTAAATAAGTGCTCTATTGATTCAAATATTTCTGCTTGTGATTATGGTGGAAATAAAATCCAGTTTTTTGAAGAAATTTTAATTAATAATAAAACAAACTTAAAAACTCCAGACTTAATTCAGTCTGGTTCTAAAGGGTTAATTTATGACGGAATTTCTTTAAAAAGTGGTACATACGGAAATAGATTCAGTAATGGGACTGTAGACGTAACTAGCTTCTCTTTAGAAAATCCAGGAATTAAAGCTTTTTATAAAGCATCGGAGTTATATGTATGTATCACTGATACTCCAGAAAGTAATATATCTTATAACAAACCTTTAAATATTACTTCAATTACAGATACTCAAGTTTTTTCAACAGAAACAGTATCGGGATTGTTAGCACCAGGAGATCACCTAAGACTTCAAATAGGAGGAGAGTGGTACACGTCAAGAATTACGTTAGTACAAGAAACCCCGGCTGGACCTAATTTTGATTATGTTATTACTTTCGAATCTAAAGGAGTACCACCTACTGATGCTACTATTAAATCAAAAGGACTTCTTCAGTATCCTGAATATTCGTGGGATTCTTTAACTGATACCTTTTTAACATCTTATAGAAATATTAGTCAAAAAGGAAGATCTGCTTCTTATGCTGTTGTTGGTGATACTGATAACATAGAAGAAAAAGTACAATTAGATTTGTATTCATTATAAAGGGAATATATGTATAAAAGTAAATATACCGGCGATACAATAGATACAAATATAGAAAAGATTATTAATTTATCTCTAGAAGGCAAAGAGGACTCCCTTGGAAATCCTCTAGTTGATGGTTATGTATTAAAATCTAAATTATCAGGATTAAGATATTGGGAAGAAGCTCCTAGCTTTAATCAAAATGATAAGGATAAAATGGATTTTATATCAGTAACAGATTCTATTAATCTAGATACTCTAAAAAGTATCTCTCATTTTCACATGAATCAACCTATCTTAGATTTAACTACTGCTTCCTTTTTAGTTGAGTATCAACAAACATTTGATAATATTACACTCTCTAATCCTATTAATCTAGACGATATCCAGACAGACTCACATACTCACATGAATCAGTCTATTTTAGATGCTTGTACTGCTTCCTTTTTGGTTTCTGATAAGACTAAATTAGATTTTGTTAGTGTTTCTAACCCTATTGATCTTGATGAAATTGATCAAAAAACATCAAATGATATATATCATTTAACTGATAATGTTTCTGTTAATTTAGACTTGAGATATAGTTATTTTGATCTTGAGCCTACACAAGATTTTGCTCTTCAGAATCCTAGCAATATCACTTTAGGAAGAGAAGGATATATTACAATTAAACAAGACGCAGTTGGATCAAGATTGATCGTTCTAGGGTCAAGTTATAAAACCTCGATGGGTACAGGAATTACACTTTCTACAGATCCAGGTAGTGTAGATCTTTTAAAATATAAAGTAATAAACCCTTCTATGGTTCTTTTAGAATTAATAAAAGATATCCAATAACCCAGAGACTTAGTCCCACCTTGGGGTGGTAGGTAAAACAGGACTATAATCAGTATCTCCTTGGTCTCTTAATAGGGCTCTTTGTTCTTTATAAGGATCTTCCTCATCATCTGAACTAAATCCTACATCTAAAACAGATAAGAAATCTACTGTGAGGGTTTCAGAATTCTCTATTCTTAATTGTTTAGTAAATAATTCAAAATTATCAAATACTTTAATTTCCATAAAAGGCGCAAATATCATAGCTAAGGATAAAACCAAGTCATCATGATATCCACTTTCTGCTTCGTATTTATTTCCATTTTTTCTTTTAGTAAATGTATATAACTGATTTAGGGTTTCTTGATTTTGTATTTCTAATTTACCTTCTTCAATAAATATTTTTAACATATTTAATATTAAAGGTCTACTCTTTGTAGTTGTTCTAAACCCAGGATATTTTTTTAGTCCTACTTTATTAATATTTTTATCTTTATATAAGTTTTCATATTCATAAATTGTCCATAATTGATCAGCTATACTTTGCCCTGCTCCTTCATTATTTTCAATAACCATTAAAGCTTGATTATAATAATTCCCTAATTCTACAAGGTGTAATGGCATCATAAGATAATCTACTTGTAAATTAGCAGTAAAAACTTGCTTAAAAGGAAATTTAGTTATATTAACAACTTGTACACTAAAAGCATCAATTCCATCTTTAGCTGCGTCTACAGTTAGCACATAAGAATTTCCTTCTTTAACTGTTTGATACATAGTACCTTCATTAAGTATAGTTTGAGGAATTACTTCAGCCTTTTCTATATTATTTAATATGTTTGCTAGAGAGTCTCCTGATATTAAAGTATCAGAAGATCCGATAAACTGACACTCCTCAGTTTGGTTAAAAAATTTCTTACCGTACTTAGCTATTGTTATTTTCTTATACTCTTCAGGATCTAAAAGATCACCCTTTTTATTATAATGAGGGACATTCCTCCAGCTAGTTTCAACAAATTTATCACCGGAAATTCCTGCTTTGGCTTGTTTTACTAACTTCTCAAAATGATTTACCCCATTAGCAGTAGAAGTAGTAATAACTTGTTTAAAAATTAAAGAAGACATAGTAGGCATAACAGAATCAACAAATTCTTCCCACAGATTTTTAGGAATGTAGGCTGCTTCATCGCAATTATGGTGAATAAGACCTTTACTAATAAACGACTTAGTATCTTTTATTCCTATTGGGTCCCAAAACTTATCGTTATTATTTTTTATTGTTTTTATTTCTTTTAATACTTTGTTATTTACTAACCCTATCTTTAAATCTTTAGCTTGAACCCAATCACCGTTAACTTTAATTAAGTGAGTCTTACTACACTTATAGGAAGTATCGTCAAAAATTAATTCTAAATATTCTTCATGAGAGGATTCCTTTAGTCCACGAAAATCTTTAAATCCATCTTCAGTAAGAATTTCAAATTTTGTGTTATTTAATGTTTTCATTATTAACCTTTAACTATTTATAAGAAAAAATAAAGAAAACAATAGTATAATAAATATATAAAGGACAATAATGATTAAAACGCTAGAAGAACTTTTATTAATGACAAATTTTAGAGGAACTAATAAAAGTTCTCCATTTTATAAATTGAATTATCCTATT
>QMPB01000402.1 GCA_003648395.1 Bacteroidota bacterium | reverse complement strand
TCTAAACCATTGTGAACGGATTCATCAATCCGGTCAAGAATTCCAACATTTGATTCTTTAATAATTGGGAAAACAGTTGGAGCAATGGTTTTAACTGGCTTATAAAGAAAAGATTTGCTCTGAAGTTCTTGGCTAATAATTTTATTTTCTAACTCAAAGGTAGTAAGAATATAGATTAATATACTCATTACAAATGCTGCTTTAATTAAACCAAATAATGCTCCTGTAATTTTATTTACAAAACTTAAAAGCAGCATATCTACTACTTTTTCAAGACTTTTTCCAAAAAGCATAACTAGTATTACAATTCCTAAAAATGTGGTACTAAATGAGATTATGCTCATATATTTGCTGTGAAAATCCATTTTTTCACGAAGAAAATCTGCAGTATAATCCGAGAAATGACCTGCAATATATATCCCTAGCAATAAGGCTATTAAAGTAGCAAGTTCAATTATTAAGCCTTTTGAAAAACCTTTATAAGTAAACCAAAGAAGAGGAATTGCAATAACAATATCTATAGTATTCATCTTTGGGGTTTAATTCGTTTTAATATTTCTGTTGAGTAAATAAAATCTTCTAATTCTGGATTATCAGTAGACAAGAAATTATCTTTATCACCCTGCCACCATAAATGCCCTTTGTAAATATAATTAATTCTATCGCCATGCTCAATTACAGAATTCATATCATGGGTGTTTATTATGGTAGTAATTTGATATTCTTTAGTTATCTCGTCAATAAGTTTATCAATAAGAACCCCCGTTTTAGGATCTAAACCAGAGTTCGGCTCATCACAGAATAAGTATTTAGGATTAAGAGCAATAGCACGAGCTATGGCTGCTCTTTTCTGCATACCTCCACTAATTTCTGATGGCAGTTTATCGTGTGCTTCTTCTAGACCTACTCTATCAATACAAAAATTTGCTCTTTCTATTTGCTCTTTTGAACTCAAATCAGAAAACATTAGCAAAGGAAACATCACATTCTCCATTACCGTCATACTATCAAATAAAGCGCCCCCCTGAAAAAGCATACCTATTTCTTTTCTGATTTGTTTTCTTTCATTCAAATTCATGCCTGTAAAATTTCTGTCATTGAATAAAACCACACCATCATCTGGCTCGAATAGTCCAACTAAGCATTTTAACAATACCGTTTTTCCAGAACCTGACTGACCAATAATAATATTCTGTTTGCCTTGCTCAAACTTGATATTAATACCATGGAGAATTTGCTTGCCCTCAAAAGACTTATTTAGGTTACGAGTTTCTATCATCCCAAAATAATTTTAGTAATTATTAAATTAGACAATAAAATAGCTATACTGGAATAAACAACTGCCTTAGTACTTGCCTTTCCAACATCTACTGCACCACCTTTTGCATAATAACCATGGTAAGCAGAAACACTAATAATTAGAAAAGAAAAAAATGTAGCTTTTATTATGGCATAAACAATTTCAAAGGGAATAAACCAATAATTAAGTCCTGCAATAAAATCTTGAGAAGTAGAAATCCCCCACATAATAGCAGCAAGATAACCACCAGTAATTCCTATAGACATGCTAAAGATTACAATAATGGGAAAGAAAAATAAACCAGCAATTATTTTAGGAAGAATAAGAAAACTAGCAGAATTAATACCCATAATATCAAGGGCATCAATTTGTTCTGTAACCCTCATTGTTCCCAATTGTGAGGCTATACTTGATCCTATTTTACCAGCTAATATCAGATTTACTATTGTCGGTGAAAATTCTAAAATTATAGATTCTCTAACACCATAACCAAGGGTATAAGCAGGAATTAATGGATTCTGCATTTGATATCCAGTTTGAATAACAAGCACTGCACCAATAAAAACAGAAATAATACTTACAATCCCCAATGAATTTACACCCAAAGAGTCAATTTCAATTACTATTTGCTTGAAAAAATACCTATGATTCAATGGTTTCCCAAAGGCATTTTTCATTAACAAAATATATCTACCAAAATTGAAAAAGAAGTTCATATTAATTTCTCTTTTACTATAAATTTAAAATTACCATTCAAGTATTCTTCTTAAATCATAATATTCAGGATTACTAACATACTTTCTAGCATCCTCGTAGCTTCCAGGACCAATATATTGTATTCCATCTTCAAAAATAATTTTAGCTCTTTCTGACTCAATATTCACAAGGCGAGGTTTAATTTTCTCATTTTCGTCTTGCACATCTTTTAAGAATAATGGAGCGATTTTACCAGTATGGTCAGCAGTAACCATACAAGCTGTATAGCCAGAATCAAAAAGGTGTTTCGTGCCTATTCCAAGCAAGGTGCAATAAACCAAATCAGAGGCAGTAGGTTGTACACAACGAAGCTCATAGCCAAGCTCTACGGGTCGACTTTTTACTTTAATCTCTAGTTCTTTTAGCTCTCTAGTAAGCAAAATATTAAAAATATGAGCTTTACTAACTGTTCCTAATTCAGGGTGTCCGTGGTCGTCGTAAGTAAAATTGATGCCAGTATTCTTAATTTCTTTATCCGACATAAAATGAAATACTCCTTCACTAATAATTACTGCACCATAATCGATACCCAATAATTTACGTTTAATAATAGATGATATTATCAAGCGAATAATTTTATTAATAGTGATTTGGGTTTTATTAAACATTTCAGGAATAATAATCATAGGAAAATGAACGGCAGAGCCTATTCCAAAAGCTAGATGACCGGCTTCTCTTCCCATTGCACTTATTACAAACCAGTTACCACTAGTTCGAGCATCCTCATATACAGTATTTGCAATTCTAACACCCTCTTCTTTAGCAGATTGATAACCAAAAGTTGAAATACCTTCTGGTAAAGGAAGATCATTATCTATGGTTTTAGGAACATGAATGTTTTGAATTTTAATATCATTATCATTTAGATATTGACCTATTCTATTTGCTGTAGATGCAGTATCGTCACCACCAATAGTAACTAGAAGCTTTACATTATTTTCAATAAAGAATTTTTGATTAAACTCTTTATCAATAGGTTTATATCGGCTCATTTTAAGAGCAGAACCACCAATATTATGAATACGATCAGCGAATTTATAATCAATTTCCTCAATATTTCTTCTATCCGAAAAAAGCCCTTTAAAGCCATTATGTATCCCTATAACACGATAACCTGATTTTAGAAAAACTCTTGAAATAGAACTAATTACAGCATTAATTCCAGGTGCAGGACCTCCCCCACAAAGTATAGCAATCGATTCAGTCATATATTTTGTTTATTGACAATTATTAAGCTCACAAAAATATGAATACCCTTTGTAATAAACAAAGTATTTAAGTAATATTGTTTTTTATAGCTTTTATTAGCTCCAAACCATGGCTGAAACTATACACACTCAATACAAATCTTAATTTCTAATCTTTTGATTCACTGTCCAATTATAATTAATCTTCCTCTTCAAATATACCTTTAATGATTCCAAACCAATCTCTTTTCTACGTTGGTCGACATACTCAGGATCAATTATGGGAAAAGGTTCTAGTTTCCGTATTTTATTATAACGAAATTGCATCCCATAGATTTGTGCTTTATTCTCACCAACAAGTATTCTATCTTGTATCTTAGCATATTCTGTACAGCTACCTTCGTTATCAATACAAGATTGTTTTATCTGATTCAGATATACTTTTCTAACAGAATCACTTTCATGATGATTAATAATTAATAAAGGTGCATCAGCTGCTAATTTACCTACTGTAGAATATTTTGGCCAACCATGTTCAGTAATAAGCTTTTTCATTAATTCAAAAATTCCTTAAGATATTTGCTGCTTATATGCTCCTAATGGATAATACCACTATGGAGCATTTCCCTCTTTCATAAATTTATGCAAAAACATCAATAGCAAACTACGTTTCCACAATAATTATTTGAATAATGCAGCCTATTTCATAAACATCCAAACATAATTCCCTAGATTTGTTACCAAATTGTGTTAATCAATTATAGCAGCCAATATTGGCTGCTATAATTGATTAATAGCCTTAAAATTTATTACTTTAGTTTTAGTTCGTTTTATCTAGAGTATTGATAATTTTAGCAAAATCAATTATCTCTTCAATTACTCCTATAACTTTACCCTCATCATCTAAAATTGGACTTCCTATATAAAGAATCTCCGCACCAGAAGAAATAATTTCTGTCTTTGCTGTTTCTTCTTTTCTACTACTCATTGCCATTGCACATCGGCAGTCTGAGGTATTACAATGCTTATTTTTCCATAGATCATAGCATTTACTTTGCAAAGCAATTTCCTTTGTAACTCCAGAAAACTTTAAACCTGCTTCATTTATATATGTAATATTAAAATCAGTATCCATTGCAATAATTGGATTCCTAATGTTTTCTATATTATTGACCGCAATTTCAGCAGCTATCTTAGATTTACTTATTTCTTCTTGAGTTGCTTGCATTTCTTCAAGATTTTGGCGCAATTCTTCCTCCTGAGCTCTCATTTCTTCAGTTTGAATTTTTGATTGTTCAAGCAAATATTTAGTATTAGAATTAATTTGAACACTAGAAATTGTAGAAGCAATGCTCTCTCCTACTTTCTCAACAAATTCTATCTCATAATATTCAAATTTGTTAAACGATGCTATTTCTATTACTCCAAATATCTCATCATTTAAGTTTAAGGGAATTAAAAGTAAACTTGAAGGATTTGCATCACCTAAACCAGATGTGATATTAATATAATCAACTGGAATTTCTGTCATATAAATTGTTTCTCTTTCAAGAGCACATCTTCCAATTAATCCAACTCCCCACTCTATTCGTTTATTAGAATATTTTTTTCTATCAAAAGCAATACTGGCTTCAAGAGAAAAATATTTTTCACCATCTTCTGAAGTATTCAATAAGAAAAATCCACCTTGATTTGCATCTAAATACTTTATAAGATTGCTTATAATAGAAAACGATATTTCCTTTATATCAGCACTATTGTTTCGAAGAATTTCTGCAAATTTTGCTAATCCTTGTGTTGTCCAACTTCGTTGTTCGTCTTCCTTTTTTCTCTTTTTATCGGCTTTCTGCGCCTTAACAAGATTTTCTCTCATCGTCATTAGGGAAGTTCCAAGCACATC
>QMPB01000401.1 GCA_003648395.1 Bacteroidota bacterium | reverse complement strand
ATTGATTAATAATAATTATATCTTAATACAGTCTATATCATAGTAGTACAGATAAAGATAAGAAATATACAGGCATAAAAAAAGCAGATAATAAATTAATTTATTATCTGCTTTCTATTATTACTAGAAAGTTATTTATTTAATAACCATATTCCATCCATGTTTATCTTCAACTTCTCCCATTTGAATTCCCTGAAGAGTTTCGTATAGTTTAGTAGAAACAGGACCTGCCTTACCATCTTTACAATACATAAAATTCTCATTAGTATCGCGGTCGTGGATACGTTTTATAGGAGAAATAACTGCTGCAGTACCACAAGCACCAACTTCCTCAAAACTTCCCAACTCATCAGCACGAACATGGCGGCGCTCCACTGTAAGCCCCATATCTTTCGCCAAAACTCTTAAACTCATATTTGTAATTGAAGGCAAAATTGAGTCTGAATCTGGAGTAATATATTTTCCGTCCTTAATACCAAAAAAGTTAGCAGGGCCAGCTTCGTCAATATAAGTTTTTGTTTTAGAATCTAAGAAAATACTAGCAGCATAACCTTCGTCGTGAGCTCGCATAGTAGCCTTTAGGCTTGCTGCATAATTTCCACCAACTTTAACGCTTCCTGTACCTTGCGGTGCAGCTCTATCAAAATCGCGAACAAGCTCCATATCTACTGGCTTGAAACCTTCTTTAAAATATGGTCCTACTGGGGTTACAAATATCATAAATAAATACTCACTTGCAGGCTTAACACCAACTTGAGCACCAGAACCAATAAGTAATGGACGCAAATAAAGTGAAGACCCTGTTCCGTATGGTGGAATAAACTCCTCATTCATTTTTACAACTTTTATCATTGCTTTAAAAAAAAGCTCTGAAGGTACTGGCTCCATCATAATAGCTTCAGCAGATCTCTGCATTCGTTTAGCATTCTCTTCCCAACGAAAAACACGAATAGCACCATCTTTACCTCTAAATACTTTTAGTCCTTCAAATGCTTCTTGACCATAATGCAGAGCAGTAGCAGCCATATGCAAATTAATGGTTTCTTCGGAGCTTAATTCTAATGCTCCCCATTTACCCTCACGAAAGTAAGTTCGTACATTATACTTAGTTTTTGTATAACCAAAGCTCAAGTTTTTCCAATCTATATTCGGCATAATATATTGTTTTTAAAATTATATTTTTAATTCCTTTTATATTCACAAAAGTAATATAATTATATTACTTTAATTTCATAATATTGTAGACTTAAGGTTGATATTTGGTAATATTATCTATTAATAATTACTCCTTTCTAAGTTTCTTAGAAAAAGCTATCACCAACATTAATCCTACCATAAATAAAGAAAATCTTGCAAGATAATTTCCATTAACAGCATAATAAGTTGGTGTATTGTTAAGAGGTATTTTAGCCTTAATAGCTGTTTTTGTATAAAACTCAGATACAGAAACAATATTTCCTTTATTATCAATAACACCAGTAATGCCAGTATTTGCAGCACGCACAACATATTGATTATTTTCCACTGCACGAAGGCGAGCTATAGAGAAATGCTGGCGATAACCAGGGCTTTCGTACCACCAGGCATCATTTGTAATTATTGCAATAAAACCACCTCCATAAGAGCTAAACTTACCCACTAATTCGCCATAAATTGATTCGTAACATATTATTGGAGAAACTCTTCTATTGTTACCAAAATCAAAAGTCTTTGGTTCATCACTTGTTCCAAGACTACCAGTTGTACCGCCCAAATCAATTGCAAATTTCTGAATTGGTTTTAAATAAGCGGCAAAAGGAAGACGCTCTACTCCAGGTACTAATTTAGACTTATGATAAAACTGTAAAGGTTGATTATCACTAATAAAAAGGGCGGTGTTATATTTATAATAAAACAGCTCTTTTTTACCTTTTATAAATGAGCGCGCATAGGCTTTTACCTCTTCATTTTCGCCAACTGCTCTACGTGTAGATACTCCCATTAAAACATCTAGTTGTGGATTTTTACCTACAAATTTAATAATGCTATCTATTGCAGAATACCTTTGCATCTTATGTTCCCACATTGATCGTTCGATGGTAGATTCGGGAGTAATTACCAATTCCGTAGAATCATCCATATATTCACGAACCACGCTAAGCATATTATGTACCAATTGATTGGAATTAAGCTCATAAGCTTCGTAATAAGGCTCTACATTTGGCTGTACTAAAAGTAGGTTTACAGTAGGCAAATCTTTTGGCAAGTCTTCTTTTAATAAAGAGTTGGAGAATAATAAAGGCGTTACAAAAACAGCTACTGCAACTATAATATTTGGAATTACTGCAATAATATTTTTATCTGAACGTATGAATTTTTTTATGGTAGAAAATAATACTAAATTTAAGGCTAACACCCAAACAGTGCCACCTAAAGTGCCAGTAATACTATACCATTGTACCCAATTTGGATTCTCCGAAAATACATTTCCTAAATTAAGCCACGACCAACTTAATTCCCAGTTCATATGCAGGTATTCGTATGAGAGCCAAAAGAATATTAGAACAAAAAATCCTGCTCTTTTATTAAATACTTTTTTATCGATAATATGAGCCAAGCCAAATACCAACGACATAAATAAGCTATTTAGAAGAAATGCCATCAGACCACCTTCTATGCTTGAATATGCAACCCACCATGTGGTATAAAGATTAAAAATTAAGAAAGTAACATAGGAATAAAGGACCATAGCACCCCTAGAAAACTGTTCGGGATTATTTCGAACAAAGTCCCTAACAAATAGTAAGGGAATCCATGCGATAAAAACCAAGCCTACTACACCATTCACTGGCCATGCCATACCCATAAGCAAACCGCTTAGAATAGATAATAGCCAAATATGATATTTCTTTAATTGCATGTGTGATAAATACTAAATTGTTAAAGGTTAAATTGCTAAATTATTAAAATGTTAAATGTTAAACCATTATATCATTAAACTTACTCAAACCTAAGCGACTCAATCGGATCCAGTTTTGAAGCCTTAATAGCAGGAAATAGCCCCGACAGAAGGCCTACTAAAAGGCTTACAGTAAATGCAAAAATAATCCATAGCCATGGAATAACAAAAGGACCATCAGTAAAATATGCAACAACATTTCCCAAGATTATTCCTAGAATAATTCCTAAAAAACCTCCCAACTCTGTTATTACAACTGATTCAACAAGGAATTGATTTCTTATGGCTTTATTATTTGCTCCGAGTGCTTTTCTTAATCCAATCTCGCGAGTACGCTCACTTACCGAAACTAGCATAATATTCATTAGTCCAATGGACGCACCCAAAAGGGTAATAAAAGCAATTATACCAGCAACAATACGCACAAAACCAAGATTTTCGATAAGTTGTTCGGCAATATTATCACTCCTAGATATGGAAAAATTATTTTCTTCACCCACTTTTAGTCCTCTAGTCATTCTAAAAACACCCTCGGCTTCATCCACCGCTTGATTTAATAACTGCTGATTGGTGGTCATAAAACTTATTGTAAAGCTCATTGATGGGTAGTAATACTTATTTCTTAAACTTGCCAAGGAAATATATGCTCGTCTATCACTACCACCACCCCCCATTCCACTACCTTTACTCTCCAAAACCCCAATTACTCTATAACGCATTGCACCAATACTTACTATCTTCCCTAATGCAATACCTTTAACTCCAAATAGTTTAGTTTTAACCGCGTCGCCAATAATAACATTATAACCACCACTTTTCATCTCGTAGGCAGTAAAATTTCTACCCTTTGATAGATTTAGTCCTGCTGTTTGAAAATAATTATTATCAATTCCCATCACCGATATATTCGGATTAGTCTTTTTACTCTCAAACTTAATAGTAGCAGCTCCAGTGGCCCAAGCATTTAAAGAGAGTGTTCCTGGAAAATCAAATCTTTTTCTGAAATCATTGGCCTCATCAAAACTAACTGGGGTATATCTTACTCTTCGACCGTTATTATTACCTACAATAATTTTACTTCTATTTACAATGGTAAATGTATTGGACCCCATTTGCATAAAGCTACTTGTTATAGAGCCTTGTATTGACTCTAAAGCCGTAAGCACACCAACCAACGCCATGATGCCAATGGCAACAATTACCATAGTAAGTATAGCCCTTAGAGCATGTGATTTAATACTCTTTATAGCTTCCGAGATGTTTTCGAGGAGCATTGAATTCATTAATCTTCCTTAATTTGTTTTTTCATATCCAAAAGAAAAGCCTTTATACTTTCCAAAGATTTAACCATCTCTATTTGATTGATTGTATCTTCTTTATTTCCTTTAAGCTTTTCTTTTGCACCTTGCAAAGTATAACCTCGCTCTTTAACAAGGTGAAATATTATAAAAAAATTATCAACATCAACCTCAGTAAACATTCGGTTTCCTTTGGCATTCTTTTTTGGTTTTATAATATCAAATTCTTTCTCCCAAAAACGTATTAATGATGTATTAACATCAAATATATCAGCCACTTCGCCAATAGAATAATATAGTTTCTTTATCTCAGGTTTCTTATAAGGCATAGTATAATAATTTGATGTAAAGGTATTGATTTTTTTATTGTAATTTATTTGATTCTTTAGAATTTCAATTTTATATTATTATTAGTTTTATATTCGTTATAAATTCTTACAATTCTAAATTCTCAATCTCTTCTTTATAATCATATTGCAAATCTTCATGCAAGGCTTTTAGCACATTATGTATTTTCTCCAATTGCCTAAAATACATATTCTCTATAACTTTACTATTTTGTATATCTAAGTCAGAATTCTTCAATTTTTGCAGAAAATATATAAGTAATTCAATCTCTGTTTGCTTATTTCCAGAGTATTTTATGTATTTATTAGTTGTACGAAGAGCTTTACGAATTGTCTTCTTTGCCAGATAAAAACTTATGGAATTTAGTTTATCAAAATCGTTATCAATAAGCAAGCGAACCTCGTTTATATAGTTATGCTCATCATCCTTTTCAAATAGTAAGTATGTAAGTAATTCTTTATTCTCTTTCTTATATTTAACCAATCTGATAAGCAATTCAGAAAGCTTTTTAGCATCCTGAAATTCAAGTTCAGATTTCAATTGTTTTAAGGTAGCTGTTTTCATATGT
>QMPB01000400.1 GCA_003648395.1 Bacteroidota bacterium | reverse complement strand
TTATACTCTAATTAAGCGCCAATAACTATGAAATACATCCAAGGATCAGACAGGAATCAGACAGCTATTTTCCCAACAACGATGGAAATGGCAATTGAAGAAGATAATGAGGTAAGATTTATTGATATTTTTGTTGAAAGTTTAGACCTCCAAGAAATGGGATTTGAAGTAGACCATGGCGAAAATGGACGTCCAGCCTATCATACCAAAGACTTGCTTAAGCTTTATATATATGGCTACCTAAATAGTATTCGCTCATCAAGAAAATTAGAGAAGGTAACCAAAAGAAACATAGAGGTAATGTGGCTTATGAAAGATTTATCACCAGACCATAATACCATTTCCAGCTCTCGAAGAGATAATCCTAAATCCATAAAGAAGGTATTTCGAAGCACTGTAGAACTTATAAAAGAATTTTGATATAATAGGCGGCAAACTACTAGCAGGTAATGGCACAAAACTCCGAGCTCAAAACTCAAAGAAGAAATCCATAAACAGGAATTAAAAAGGGTTTTAAGTATGGTTTATTCTTTGATTAATTATTTTTCTCCACCCAATCACCATAAAATTTAATCAAACTAATGAGCTCATCAACGGCTTTATCCTCATCAATGCCTTTTTCAATAACTTCTTTTCCTTTGTAGAGATTTATTCTACCGGAACCAGCGCCAACATAGCCATAATCAGCATCTGCCATTTCTCCAGGACCATTTACTATACAGCCCATTACGGCTATTTTTAGACCTTTAAGGTGTGATGTCTTTTCTCTAATTTTAAGTGTTGCTTCTTGTATATTGAATAAGGTACGCCCACAACTTGGACAAGAAATATAATCTGTTTTAGTAATTCTAGAACGGCTAGCTTGCAATATACCCAAAGATATTTCATTAATTCTTTCTTGTGAAATAACATCAGACTCTAGCCATACACCATCTCCAAAACCATCAATTAATAAAGAACCAAAATCTATTGCTGAGTAAATCTGAACTTCTTCTTCGGAGAGACTATCATAATTACGTCTTAGAATAACAGGAAAATCCATTGAATTATTAATCAACTCAATAAATAGTCTTCTAAAAGAATGCATACAATATCTAACTTTTTCTTCAAAAACTAAAACAATACTATCTTCAGCATTAAGCTTAGAAAGACTATTAATATTTGAAATATTTAAACTAACAAAGGCCTTTTCCGGCTTCGTATCTAATGCTAAATAATCATTAATACCAATTAAATTAATAGTGTTCTTGCTTGGTGAATTCCATTCAAGACCCACGACTATTGTCTCATTATTAGCACCTATTCCCAATACATCCTTTGTTTTTCTTTGTTGAAATTCATAAGGATTGTATGGAAGTTCAATATCTATTTTAGAGTTAACAGAGGCTCTATTATTATATCTACCAGCAATTAATTTAGCCACAGGGATTTCAAATTCAGGGTCTTCGGTAAGAGAAACTCTAATGGTATCGCCCAAGCCGTCTTCAAGCAAAGCTCCAATTCCCATGGCAGATTTTATACGGCCATCTTCACCTTCTCCAGCCTCAGTAACTCCAAGATGAAGAGGAAAATTCATGTTTTCTTGCCTCATTCTCACAGAAAGCATACGATAAGCAGGCACCATCACTCGAATATTGCTTGCCTTCATAGAAAGCACAATATTGTGGAAATTGTGTTTTACTGCAATTTTCAAATATTCCATAGCAGCCTCCACCATTCCCTCAGCAGTGTCGCCATATCTGTCCATTATGCGTTGAGAAAGTGAACCATGATTTGATCCAATGCGAAGACCAACATTATTTGCTTTGCATTTTTCTATTAGCTCCACAAATTTCGCTTCAATTTCCTCTAAAGCATAATTATATTCTTCTTCTGAATAATTGATTTTACTAGAACTTGTTTCGGCAAAATTACCAGGGTTAATTCTCACTTTTTCTACATAATTGGCAGCAGTAAGTGCCGCTTTTGGATTAAAGTGAATATCAGCGACCAAAGGCTGATTAAAACCTCTTTTGCGAAGTTCTGAGCTTATATTTTTAAGATTTTCTGCATCACGAACCACAGGAGCAGTAAATCTAACCATCTCGCCTCCTGCATCAATTATTCTAATACTTTGTTCAACATTAGCTATCGTATCCATCGGTTTACAACTTGACATACTTTGCAAGCGTATTGGATTATTTGCTCCAAGCTTTAGAACACCTACTTCTACTTCTACTGTTTGCCATCGTTGGTATGATATGAAATTGTCACAATATGTTTTTGGTAGGGTTGAGTGCATAATATTTAATTACTGAATTACTAATTGTTTGTGCTTTAATGTGGTTCTATTTTTTATGACTCAGCAAATAAAGAGAGTTATACCTATGGTAGAAGAAATAGATTTCATGCTGCAAACTTAGTCAAATTTACGATGAACAATGCGGGTTAATCCTATTTTACTACTAATCGATATATAATAATTGATGCAAACTAAATTCAGATATTATAAAAGTTAACTTATTAACTATTTTTCGTTAAAAAGCTTTTGTAATTAGGTAGAATACTCATATTATTAACAAACAATAATTCCTAGTTTTGCACTCAATTATTTTTTTATTAAACATTAACTCATCAAATAAACACATAAAATGAAGTATTTATTAACTCTATTAGTATTATTAGTATCAGAAATTTTAGGCGCACAAACCAATTATTATGGAATGACATCTAGTGGTGGAGCTAGTGGAATGGGAACAATATTTAAGACTGATGATACTGGTTCAAACCTTCAAAAGATTTTTGATTTTGAATATTATAATTCTGGTCGGAGTCCCAAGAATATTTTTACACAAGCTTCCAATGGGAAAATTTATGGAACAACTAAATTTGGAGGTACAAATATTAGCTCTTTTCCATATTATCAATATCAAAAGCATAGTGGTGTGCTATTTGAATATGACACTACAACTGCATCTTATAATGTTTTATTCAATTTTGATGATACGGCGAGTGGTTGTTGGCCAGAGTCCGCACCAGTGCAAGCGGCTAATGGTAAACTTTATGGACTTACACGTGGTGGAGGAAGTAGCCACAATTATGGTTGTGTATATTCTTACGATTTAGCTACTTCAACTTATACAAAGATTCATTCCTTTTTAGGTAGTTATGCAAGTGTAGGTAAAGATGGTGTTCAACCTATGGGTAATTTATTACTTGCCTCCGATGGTAATCTATATGGAATTACTCAATCGGGAGGATATAATGGACATGGTACTATTTTTAAAATTGATCCTACAACTGATATCTATACAAAACTTATTGATATGCAAGTGTCATCATCTGGTATTAATGCAGGCTTAAGTGCTGACGCGGGTTTGATTCAAGCTCCTAATGGTAAAATATATGGCACTACTACTTCTGGTGGGGCAAATAGTTATGGAAATATTTTTGAGTATAATATAACAACAAATGTGGCAACAAGTCTTTATGAGTTTAATAATGATTCTTTGGGTGTTAATCCTTACGGTTCACTTACTATTGTTGGTAGTAATGATTTGTATTGTATTACTTACAAATATTTTACGGCTCCAGGAGGTTCTTGGCCTACAATTCCACATTATTACTTATGGAAGTATTCTATTTCTTCAGCCACAGCAGTTGTTGTTGATAGTATTGCTAATGGAAGTTTTTCTCAAGAAATGACTCTTAATTCTGATGGTAAAATAATGATATTAGGATATGATAATAATATTTCATCTTCATTACGTTTCTGGGAATTTGATCCTACTACCAATATTCGTACTTTAGTTGATACATCAGCAGAATTAAGAGGGACAAAAGGACTAATGCAAGCCTCAAATGGTAAATATTATGGGGGCTTTAATTATATAACTTCAAATTCTATTTATACAAATGGAGATGGAACATTTGTTGAATATGATGTAGCAACACATACTATTGATAGAAAATTTAACTTTTCTGATCCTATTAACGGATTGATTCCAGAGGGTGATTTAATTATGGCAACTAATGGGAAACTTTATGGTATGACTTCTAAGGGAGGAGCAAATAATAAAGGTATTGTATTTGAATTTAATCCTAATAATGATACTTTTATCAAAAAATTTGATTTGGATAGTCTCACTGGTTACGAGCCTAAGGGGGGCTTATTGGAAGCATCTAATGGTAAGCTTTATGGATTAACTTTTAGAGGAGGTAATAATGGATATGGTACTGTTTTCGAGATTGATACCACAACTTGGACTTTAACTAAAACAGCTGATTTTGGTACTAGCGTAGGAATTAGACCAATGGGACGAATGGTAGAAGCTTGGGATGGTAAACTTTATGGACTTACTGCTTGGAATAATGGAACTATTTTTCAGTATGATATTGCTACAACTACATTAACTAACAAGCATAGTTTTACCTCTAATGATGGTACAGAACCACAAGGAAGCCTTGCTTTAGCAAATAATGGTAAACTTTATGGTTTAACTTTCTTAGATGGGCAGAGTTACTATTCTCATGGAACTTTATTTGAATATGACCCTACAAGTAGTACTTTTACTATGAAAAAGCAACTGCTTAATTATACAGGTTATTATTCGCAAGGAAATACACCGACCCTTGGAATAGATGGAAAAATGTATGTAATATTAACTACTGGAGGTAGTGGAAATAGTGAGTATGTTGGTGGAGCCATCGATGAATATATTCCTGGGGCTACCTCATTAACTAATAAAGCATCTTTCTCAGTAAATAATACAGGCTCTAAACCTATGGGAGACCTTATGGAGTCAGCTAATGGTAATTTCTATGGATATACTTGGACGGGGGGAGCAAATACTAAAGGGACTTTATTTGAGTATAATCCTAGTACTGGAACGATAACTAAAAAGATGGATTTTACAGGAGTAAATGGTAGCGCTCCTACTCATGGCTCATTAACTGAATTTAATAATTCAGCAATAACTATAACACAACAGCCAACTATTTCTAGTGTGTGTATTGGAGATAATGCCTACCTAAGTATTAGTGCTTCTCATTCTACATTACTACATTATCAGTGGTATAAAGGAGGAGTGCTTATTCCTGGTGAAACAAATGATACACTTAGTTTTGTTAATCTTAGCATGAGTGATGCAGGGAGCTTTTATTGTAAAGTTACAG
>QMPB01000399.1 GCA_003648395.1 Bacteroidota bacterium | reverse complement strand
CACTTAGTTCTTCTAAATCTTCATATTCAAAATGTTCCAAGATGTTGTCTGGAACTAATAAGCTTATTAATCCTTTTTTCATTCTACAAAGATACAAATAGCGCATCAATTTAGGAATTAGCCCTAACAGTTTAACAAAAAATAGCTAAATTAAAAACAAGAATATTCAAAGCTTTTTTATATCTTTGTCGGTTAGGGTGTGTTAATATATTCATTTATTATTTATTTGATCTAAAACTTGTTTAACTGCATAGACAACAGCTAGTTACGACCACTCCAGCTTGCACAATTCTAAAATAGTAAATTTAACGACTTAATGAGTCTACTCGAACAATTAAACGACGTACAGCAAAAAGCTGTAAAAAACACTGAAGGGCCAAGCATGATAATTGCTGGTGCTGGTTCTGGTAAAACTAGAGTTCTTACCTATAAGATTGCTCATCTTATTGAAAAAGGTATAGACCCATTTACCATAATGGCTCTTACTTTTACAAATAAAGCCGCTCGTGAGATGAAAGAGCGTATTGAGAGCATTGTTAAAAGTACCGAAGCTCGAAATGTTTGGATGGGAACCTTCCACTCAATATTTGCTAGAATTCTTCGTATTGAAGAAGAAAAACTTGGCTATCCTTCTAATTTTACTATTTACGATAGCGACGATAGTAAAAGTATTATTAAAAAAATACTTAAAGAACAGCAATTAGATGATAAAATATACAAGCCAAATAAAATTTTAGGCAGAATATCCTCCGCAAAGAATAATCTTATTTCACACATAGATTATAATAATAACTCAGAACTTTCACAAGTAGATAAGGATGCAGGTAAAGCTAAAATTGGATTAATCTACACACTGTATCAAGAGCGATTGAAAAAGGCTTCTGCCATGGATTTCGATGATTTGCTTTTTAATACTAATGTTCTTCTTCGCGATTTTCCTGATGTGCTAATAAAATATCAAAGAAGGTTTAAGTACTTTCTAGTGGATGAGTACCAAGATACTAATCATTCGCAATATTTAATAGTAAAGAGGCTGGCTGCGCAAACTGAAAACTTAACCGTAGTAGGTGATGATGCCCAAAGTATTTATGCTTTTCGTGGTGCAAATATTAAGAATATGTTAAACCTTAATAAAGATTATCCAAATCTTAAAGTGTTTAAACTAGAACAAAATTATAGATCTACTAAAAACATAGTTGGTATTGCCAATGCAATTATTAAGAAGAATAAAAAACAAATTGACAAATCCATTTGGACAGACAATAGTGAAGGCGAAAAGATAAGATTAGTATCAACTTTGAGCGATAATGAAGAAGGGAATAATGTTGCAAGAACTATTTTTAGCATTAAAAATAATGAACATTTAAACAATTCGGATATAGCTATTTTATATAGAACCAATGCTCAGAGTAGAGCAATGGAGGACTCCCTTCGCAAAATGAATATCCCATATAAAATATTTGGAGGATTATCATTCTATGGCAGAAAAGAAATAAAAGATATGTTAGCTTATTATCGTTTGGTAATTAACCCAAATGATGAAGAAGCCCTACTTAGAGTAATTAATTATCCTAAAAGAGGTATTGGACAAACTACAATTGAGAAACTTAGAGTTGAAGCTAATAGGCTAAATATTTCTCTTTGGGACTTAATATGCGGTTTGGCTAGTAACCCGATTATTGCTAGAGGCACAAGTATGAGAATACTCGACTTTGTAAATATGATTAAGAGTTTTCAGATTGATTTACATAAAAAGAATGCTTATGAATTAGCAAACCATATTGCAAAACATTCTGGAATTATGCCAGCATTATACAAAGCTAAAGATGATGATGAGGGTATTATGCGATTTGAGAATCTTGAAGAATTATTAGCAGGGATTAAAGAATTCTCAGAAACAGAGAATGATGAAGTAGGAGCGTCAAGTCTAAGAACCTTGGATGAATTTATGCAAGACATTGCCTTGCAAACTGATGCTGACGAAAAGAATAAAGACCATGATGATAAAGTCTCTTTAATGACTATTCACGCTTCAAAAGGGCTTGAATTCCCTTATGTATTTATTGTTGGACTAGAAGAAAATCTATTCCCGTCAATGATGGCAGTTAATTCTCGTTCAGAAATTGAAGAAGAGCGAAGACTGTTCTACGTAGCTTTAACTAGAGGAGAAAAACAAGTGTTTTTAAGCTACTCTGAAAGTCGATACAAATGGGGTAATCTTCAATATTCAGAACCAAGTAGATTTATTTCAGAATTAGATGCTAGTTTCATAGATGATCAAACATCAGACATGATAATGAGTTCAGAAAAGCTCAAGCCAATAAAAACTGATGTTAAAAAGGACAGCGCTAGTTTTACATCCAAAAAGACTTTCAAATCAAAATCACAACAAGAAACTAAGAAGGTATCAAGTGTACCTAAAAATCTTAAAAAAGCTAACACCATGGAAAAAGGAGTAAGTAATAACCAAGCAAATACTATTAAAGTTGGTATGGAGGTATTCCACGATCGATTTGGTAGGGGGAAAGTATTAACCATTGAGGGAAGCGAAGAAAGTAAAAAAGCTAGTGTGTTTTTTAATAATTCTGGAACTAAAACCCTTTTATTGCGTTTTGCTAAATTAAGAATCCTTAAAGAATAATTTATTGACTAATTGGATTTATAAACATTTATTCTAAGAAATTTCAACTTAGAGAAAGCAATGTCTATGATTAAATTTTTTAACTTAGTTTTGCAGCAATTATAATTAGAACAAATATGGAAAGAGATTACAATACTACTCGCGAGGGTTTAGTAATTAGAGAATACGGAAGAAATGTACAGAATTTAGTTTCGTACGCAATATCTATTGAAGATAGAAACAAAAGGACCAAACTTGCATACATTATTATTTCTGTAATGCAGCAAGTAAATCCTTCATCAAGTATTAATGATGAGTATTATAAGAAACTTTGGAATCACTTATATGCCATTTCAGAATACAAACTTGATATTGATTATCCTTATGAGGTGAAAAAGCATGAAAAGCCAGATCATTCTCAGAAACATATGGAATATAAAGAGAATAATATTATCTATAAATTCTATGGTAAGAATACAGAGCTAGTATTACAAGTTTTGTCGGATAAAGAAGAAGGTGAAGAAAGAGATCAGCTTCTTTTAATAATGGCAAACCAGATGAAGGAAATGTACATTAATTGGAATAAGAATATTGTATCAGATGATATCATTAATAATCATATTATTAAAATAACTGGAGGAAAACTAAGCCTTGCAGAAGGTACTGAACTTATTTCTTCAAATACAATTCTAAAGAAACTAAATTCTTCATTGGCTAGTCATAAGTCTGATAGAGGAGGCAAAAAGAAATTTTCTAAAAGACCTCCTTCAAAAGGAAAGAAATCATATTCTAAAAAGCGTAGATACTAATAAATTGATATAAAAACCCACTTATTTTTTTGCAATTAAATTTTTTAGCATAAGACATCTTGCTATGTCAGAAAAAATTATACTTTTGCAAATCTAAAATTTTCAAGAAATGGCTAAAAATAATTATGAACAAACTGAAGATAACTTAGCAAATATAGAAGGTGCTATTAGTAAAACGGAACAGTTTGTAGAAGGAAATAAGAAAAACCTAAGTTATGGTGTACTAGCAATATTTGCAGTTGTACTTATGATATTAGGTTATAATAAATATGTACAAGTTCCTAACGAAACTGAAGCATATAATACTATTTGGCATGCAGAACAGTATTTTAATCAAGATAGTTTAGAATGGGCTTTAAATGGCCATGATGAGAACCCAGGGTTCCTCGATATTATTGATGAGTACGGTTCAACTAAGAGTGGAAACTTAGCATACTATTATGCTGGAATCTCTTATTTCAGAATGGCACAAAAAGCCGAAGCTTCTGAAGCAAATGCACTTTATGAAGAAGCAATTGATATGCTTAAAGATTTCTCAAGTGATGACCTTAATGTTAAACCTATGGCAATTGGAGCAATTGGAGATTGTGAAATGGAATTAGGAAATCAGGAAGATGCTATTAGCTACTACATTCAAGCTGCTAGATTAGTTGATAATGAATTAACTACACCTCTTTTTCTTAAAAAAGCAGGGATGACATATTCAATTCAAGGAAATCATGAAGATGCTCTTAATCTTTTTAAAGAAATTAAAACTAAATACTTTAAAAGTGCTGAAGCAAACGAAATAAAAAAATACATCGCTCGTGAAAAGCAGTATTTAGAGAAATAAAATATTTTTATTTTAAGAAAAAAGGTCGGACATTTGTTCGACCTTTTTTTGTACAATTGTAAATTATCTATTTCAAATAACTTTAATAACCTACAAAACTAAACAACTAAACATAACGCCATGGCCTCTAATCTTAAAAATCTTTCAGAATATAAAAGCACCGAATTAAACATTGAAGGTGCAAGAATTGGAATAGTAGTTTCGGAATGGAATGAAGAAATAACCAACGCATTAGCTCAAGGAGCTATAGATGAATTGAAGAAATACGACTTTCCTGATGAAGATATAGTTATTAAATATGTTCCTGGAACTTTTGAACTAGCTACTGGTGCTAAGTATCTTTTGGATATTGCATTAGTGGATGCAGTAATATGTTTGGGTTGTGTTATCCAAGGAGAAACTAGACACTTTGACTTTATTTGCAATGCTAGTGCTAACGCTATTGCCAAATTGAGTTTAGTCTCTGGCAGCCCAGTCATATTTGGAGTTCTTACTACAGACAACCAACAACAAGCTCTCGATAGAGCTGGTGGCAAACATGGCAATAAAGGTGTTGAAGCAGGTATTACCGCCTTAAAGATGATTAGCTTAAGAAATGACCTTATTGATGATATTGATCTTGAAGACTTTGATTTTGAAGACCTTGACTTTGATGATGATTTGATTTTTGGGAATGATAATTAATGAGTTTTATATGTTTAATTTTATTAATTTGGTGATACTTGTATGCCAACAGGTAGGTAGAATCACATAACAAAATTTTAATCATGACCTTGTGGGTCAATTACGATTATTTTTTGTCATGTTCGTTTCATTAATAGTTCCCCGATTATCGGGGCAGGCTGGTTATGATTTCATAAATTATTGATATGTAGGCAATTACAAGTAGTAGT
>QMPB01000398.1 GCA_003648395.1 Bacteroidota bacterium | reverse complement strand
GGTTTTTAGATTTTGCTTCTAATGTAAATTCAAAAACAGAATATGATGTATTGGTTTTTAATATAGCTTCTTTAACTAGCAGCTCATCAACATAGAACTTTACATTTACGGGCTTTTTAGCATTTCCATACATAAGTCTTATTTTATTAAAACTACGTACAAGTGAATATGCAAGCTTCGATTCTTTAAAAATTACTGAAGCAGTATATTGTACCGAGTCTGGAATAATGCTATCATTATTAACAGGTGCAAAACGTGAGAATGCAGCCAAAGGGCCATAATTATTATGCTTTACTATGGTGTCACGCTTGCCAAATATGGCATACCTTTTCCAGTTGCCTTCATTAGTTTGATCGATACTAAAATACGATTCGTAGGGCTGAAGTGCAGGAAGTAATCCCGGTCCAAAACCGCCATATTTCCTTTGCAATTTATTACGAATATAGCTAGTAATTCTATCTCCTTCTATTTGAGAATCACCATAATGCATAATTTTAATATTCTTATTTCTGGCATTAGGTAATTTAGCAAAGAACTTCATTAGGTTAGAATTGTCAGCTTTGGGAAACTCAATTCTATATATATTTTGTGCTAGAGCAATAGCATTTGCTTTTGCAGTATCAGTTCTAATTTCTTTTTGCAATGTTATAAGTGTACTGTCAGCTAGTGTATAATCTATTGCAAGGCTATCAATTTTGCTTACATCTACTATTGTGGTAATATCAATAAGTGAATCTATATTGTTAATATTTTTGGTAATGTCAGAAATGTCGGCATAGCTAATACTGTCTTTAGTTATCATTTCTTCAAAAGATGGCATATGGATATTAAAACCTAAAACATCAATCTTTTCGTTGGGCAGCAGAAGCATGCTAAGAGCCAGAAGACCTCCCACAATTATAAAAAAGAAGATAGTTTTTATTGGCTTTATCATTTCTTCTTTATTTTTAATTTCTGACCAATTTGTATGCTTCTTGCGTTTTTAATATTATTCCAACGAAGAATATCCTCAGGGCTTACTCCATCATATTTTTTAGCAATAATATATGGCGATTCTCCAGACTTTACTGTATGATAAAACCAGTCTTTACCCAATGGCTCTTCCTTTTTCTTTTCTTTTTCGGCTACAGTTTTTCCTTCTCGTTTTTGCTTTTCAGCAAAACTCATTGTCTCTAGCTTCTTATAATAGCTCTCTTTGTCTTTATCTACATATATTTTCAGTGTTTTTCCTGCTCTAATTCTTCGCGGGTCGTAAATATTATTCCAATCTTCTATTTGTCTGACTTTTACATCAAACCATTCTGAAATATAACCAAGGTTATCGCCAGATTTTATTGTATAATTAATTCTAACACTACCATCGGGAACTTGCTCAGGCTCATACTTAGCATAATGACGACTTTTTGATGGTGGAGGTAGTATTACAGGTTTACTAATGTCAAAAAGCACGGAATCTTTATAAGAATAAATAGAATCTTCATATTTATTGAATGCTGCCAAATATCCTTTAGGAATTAGCAAAGTGTATAGTTCGCTAACAGCAGGAATAATATCATGTTTATATTCAGGGTTTAGAAAATGAAGAGTATCAATTGAAATACCTATTACCTCTTTTAGTTGTATAAAGTGCAATCTTTTAGATATTTCTAAGGTATCAACAGCAATTTTAAAGTTTATTTTATTATTACAGAGACCAAGGCTGTCGGCATAATTATGAAGAATTATTGAAGCTGTAAGACTAGGGATTATATCTCTGCCAAATTCGGGAAGCAATAAATAGATACTATCGTAATTCATTTGATTATTAGCCCTACGAATGCTCTTATTAACATTGCTAGCACCACAGCTGTATGCTGCCAATGCAAGATTCCAATCATTATATAGTTTGTGCAAATGCTTTATTTCCGAAATAGCTGCTTTTGTGGCTTTATGAATATTCTTACGCTCATCAACATAAGAGTCAATATATAAACCCTCCTTACGAGCAGCAGAATAGTTTAACTGCCAAAGCCCAGCAGCGCCAGTTTTGCTAATGGCCATATTATTCATTGCGCTCAGGGCAAAAGGTAGGTATTTAAGCTCTTTGGGTAGTTCATTATCCTCTAGTTCTTTCTCAAAATACACCCCCAAATAATTTGAGTAAGCAAGAATCTTAGCAGTATTACTACCGTTATTTATATAGTCATTAAGAATTTCACCTACTCTTATATCGTAATTTAACTCTATTTCTGATTTTATATTACTAGTATACTTTTCGTAATGAAAATCCGAAATTGCCAGTAGATTACTATTATTAAATACTATATGGTTTATTATTGAATTACTATCATTTTTTAATAAACTACTAAGGTTCTTATCCCAAGTGTTTAGATAGTAATCCTCAGAATGAGTATTATCAGTGGATTTTTGTGCAGCAGCGTTAATAAACCCTAGGGCAAATAGTAATATAAATATATTGTTTCTCAATGTTATATGAGTGTTTTATGTTTGTAATAAAAAATGATGTCTTATAAGCGAAAATATCTTTATTTATGATAGATTGGAGCTTGATTTATCATTGATTATTAACAATGCTTTCTTGATTAATGCATTTTCCTTTTTTCTAGTTCTCTTATAAAAAAACCACATAAGGCACTTAAGTAAAATAGGAAACAGAGATTTTCTTATGTTTTCTATGTAGCTTATGTTTCTATGTGGTTCTTTTCCTTTATTATTTCCCTTTATATAGGAGCAATAAAGTGCAGATAAACTCTAGATTCACCCCAAGCATTTATTGTCCACTCAACTCTAGCTACTGCGTCATAATATGTCGATATATCTAGTCCTATACCTCCTGAGTATATAAAATCGTTGGGAAGTTTATTAGTTGTGCTATAGATTTGTTTATTATTAACAAAGCCAGCGTCGGCAAATACATTTAAGTAAATAGAAATGGGAATAGTATTAAACTTCTCTGTGGGAATTTTCTTTACCTTAAATATTTTTTTAGGAACAAGCGCAAATTTAATATTTGATTTTGCAACTACATAATCTTGTCCGTCAATTACATAGTACTCGTAGCCACGCACGTAGTCTCTACCGTAGCCTAGGCCTCGCTCAATCATATATGGCTGAAATCCTCCAAAACTAGCCTTGGCAATTAAACCCATAGCTCCATAAAAACGGTTGTGAATTTGAAAATACTTTCTAGAAGTAGATTTTATACTAAAAGTATTTAGGCCGTTATCAAAAATACCTAATCCATTTTTAGAAAGTACAATATCAGTATAATAACCATTCAAAGGATATGGTTTATAATCTCTATGATCAAGTTTTAATTTATAAAACAGACCAAAGTACTGTAGCGAGTTTGTAGAGTCAGGTGAGTAGTATGGGTTGAAATCGACTAGCGAATCAGCAAATTCCCATTTATGATATCTTATCTGAAATTTATTATGTAAATAATGCTTTGGACGATAATTAAAATCTAAAGTACTTAACCAATCCCGTTGAATAGGGTTGTTGTCAGTTTTAAGAAACACCTGCTTATCAAATTCTGTAATTGCATTTACTTCATGCTTAAGGGTGTAAATGCTCTGAAAACCCATGCCAAAGGTTTTTTTCTTATTGAGATATGGCATTTCATATGATAAACCTATTTTCTGATTATAGCCCAACATCAGCAATACTTTAAGTATCTCACCACGACCACGCATATTATTATGAGTAAGAAAAATTCCTGCACTTGCTCTGTTAAGATTTGGATTTTCTAACCATGTATTAAAGTTCCTTTCATCAATAGTTAGTTGAGGAATGGGCCATAAATACCACCTCTCTTGTACTTTTATTTCAATGCTAGCAGTGTTGTTGTTTATATTGGTGCTTATATTTACTTCAGTAAATAGGCTTGTATTAACAATATTATTGGTACTAGCATTTATTGCCTCTTCAAAGTCATTCGTACTTAAAGTGTCACCTTCTTCAAATATAAGCTCTCTAATAATAAAACTCTCTTTGGTTGTATTATTCCCAATTATAGTAATGTTCCCAATTATTACTTCTTGGGCATTTATTGCCTTTATCGAGAATAATAGAATTATTAATAGGAGTATATGTTTCACTGACTTGATCACCAATATAATTTTAGATATTTAAATAACTCATAAGTGATTCGTAGTTTTCTTCAAGCTTAGAATTCGATTCTGTTGTATTATTAAAAGTGTATTTAATATTGTATTTATACCTTTCTAAAGAATGAACAACAGCATCTATATTCTCATTATTAATTTTTATAGTAACCTCTATATTATTCACATTATTTACCGAAGAAATATGTGAATTGTATATTTTAGAATCGTTTGATTCTACTATCTGCGCAATATGTGCAAGGCTATAATCATGCTGATTCATCTCTAGAACTATTATTCCACCAGTTTGATTTATGGCTGTAAATTCATTTAGGAATTTAATAATAGACCTTGTATTTATACTACCAATATAACTATGTTTACTAGTAACCACAGGTATTACTGAAAGCTTATTATTTCCCATTAAGAAAATTGCATCATAAATATGTTGGTTTTCCAGAATAAAATTTGAACTTAATAAATCATGAACCTCATCTAAAGTAATGCTTGGATTTTCTATATTTAGTAAGTCCTCTTCTGAAATTAATCCCAAAAGAGTTTTATTATTTGAATCAATAGAACTAACTACGGGCAAATGTGTAACTTTAAATTCTTCCATAAGATCCATAGCCTTATTAGCCGTATCGCTTAGTAATAAGGGTGAAATTGTGCCTGAAATTAAATCCTTTGCTAGCATTCGTTTATTATAATTATATAGTTAGCTATTTCAATAATAAAGAGTTTATATCTTAATAGCTCATTAATATGCAAGTAACAAATATTTTGTTTTAATATTACAAAATATTTATTGATACATTGAATTACAGTTATTTTTTTATTTAATTTGCTAAATTATAAATAATAAAAATAACTTACATTTAGATTCATAACAACAAATATTTTACTGTAAATATGTAAAATATTTATTGATTCACTGAATTCCCATTAATATTTTATTCACTTAAATAAAAGATAAGTGAAAAAATAATTAATGTACATTTAGATTCATAACAACAAATATTTTACTATAAATATGTAAAATATTTATTGATTCACTG
>QMPB01000397.1 GCA_003648395.1 Bacteroidota bacterium | reverse complement strand
TCGTCATTAGCCAAATGATCGGCAACACCAGAAATACTTGTGTGAACATCAGCTCCACCAAGTTCTTCAGCAGTAACTTCTTCACCAGTGGCAGCTTTTACCAATGGTGGTCCACCAATAAAAATTGTACCTTGATTTTTTACAATAATAGTTTCATCACTCATAGCTGGAACATAAGCTCCACCAGCAGTACAACTTCCCATTACAATAGCAATTTGAGGAATACCAGCTGCTGACATTCTTGCTTGATTGTAAAAGAAGCGTCCAAAGTCAAATCTATCAGGAAAAACATTGGATTGTTCAGGTAAGAAAACTCCACCTGAATCGACCATATAAACACAAGGCAAATGGTTCTCCATAGCAATTTCTTGTGCTCTAACATGCTTTTTAATAGTTTCCTTAACGTAAGTACCGCCTTTAACAGTTGCATCATTAGCTATTATTAATGTTTCGCGACCTTGAATTACGCCGATACCTGTAATAATTCCGGCAGATGGAAATTGATTATCATACTCACCATAAGCGGCCATAGTTGATAGCTCTAAAAAAGGAGTATTAGGGTCTATTAAAAGGTTGATTCTTTCGCGTGCAAGGAGTTTTCCTCTTTCTTTGTGCTTTGCCACAGCCCTTGGGGATGAGCCATTAATTACACTCTTTTGTTTTTCTCTGTATTCGTTAAGAATTCTTTGAAACTCCACTTGGTGCTTCTTAAATTCATCAGATTTAGTATCAATTTTTGATTCAATTCTATACAAAATATTTATGTTTTCTGTGTTAAAATAAAAGTGTGAACAATACTAGCTTGCAATTGCAAGCAATAACTTCAAAAGTAAGAAAAATATGGTGGTTTTTGACAGAAGATTTATATGAGTTTTGTCAGTTTTGTGGCTGAGGTGATTGGAAGATAGAGCTATTTAGGCCATAGCTCAAACTAATAAGACAAAATTTTAATTATAGCATATTTAATTTGGCTTGTAATCAGTTATTTAAACTTAATTCTATCCGAAATTTCTTTAGTATTAGTTGCGCTTTTATCAACTCCTCCATAAATATTAAAGAAGTTTATTCAACTCATTTAATAGATTATCACTAACTTTATGAAAATATCTTTTGCTTTTAAATGCTGAAACCCATTTTATTCCAGCAATAGCATTTGTTAGAAAAACTTCATCTGCACTAAGTATATCAAATTCAGTTAAATGGGCTTCTGTTACTTGGTATTTTTTACAGATTTCAATAAGAGTCTGCCTCATGATTCCATTTAGGAGACCATCATTAATATGTGGAGTATAGATAACATTATTTTTAAAAATAAATATATTAGAGCTACTTGATTCAACAATATAGCCTTCGTCATTTAATAGAATAGCGTCATCCCATTTGTTTTCTTCAGCTTCAATTGCACATATTACCATTTCTGGTTTTGCTGTGGTTTTAAGTTGTGAAAACTGATTCATATTCTTTTTAATAGTTTTAGCTATTCCTATTTTTAATCCTTTTTTATTCAGTTTGTAATTATTATTTTCTAAAGGGAATGCTTCAATAATATAATCACAGTCATTATTTTCAGGTCGATAAAGGCCACCATCTTTTCTGAATACTTGCAGCCTTATTCTCGCTGCACCTTCAATATTATTGGCAGATAATAGCTCTTTTACTTTGTTTAGCAAAGAAATGGGCTCAAGTTTGGAACAGTTAATTCTTAAAATATTTAAGCCTGTATTTAGCCTTAAGAAATGTTTCTCAATATTAATTATTTTACCATTTGTAAAATACATTGTCTCAAATAGACCATCACCGTATCGAAAGGCTCTATTGTTTATGCTAAGTCCTTGGTTGTAGCTTGTAAGTTTTTCAGAAGAAATATAATAATCCATAGATTGGTTTTAATATTAGTTGCAATAATTAACTAATTTTGAATTTTAAATTTGTATTATTATTCAAATAATCTACAAATTTACTACTAGAAACTTTATACGATTTAGGAGACATCTCAATTAGCTCTTTATCGTCTTTAATGAAGAGTTTAAGTTTTGTGCTGCCTGGATTATTTTTGATTGTTTCAATAAAACTATTTGTAAAATCATTATCTATTTCATTTAGTAGAATTTGAATTTTTAAAAGACTGCTGTTTTCGTCCATTACATTTTCAAGCATCATTATTTCATTAGAAACAAGTTCTGTTTTATCTTTATTAAAATAGTTTGCTTTCACATTTCCTTTTATATATACAAAATTATCAATTTGTAGAAGATGGTTATATTTAAGGAAATTATCTTTAAATAAAGCGATATCAATACTTCCAGACTTATCTTCAATTGTATAAAATCCGTATTTATTACCATTTTTACCTTCTCTCACAACTTCTCGAGTAACAATGCCAGCAAACTTAACAGCTTGATGAGAGTGAGAATCAACTAATTGGTTAATGCTATTAATATCATTACTAACAAAGAATTGGAATGTGCTTTTATAAGAATCCAAAGGATGACCACTAAGGTAGAAACCAATAGCTTCTTTTTCAAGGTTTAATTTTTTCAAATTGCTCCACGCTTCACATTCAGGGAAAATTGGATTCTGAATCTGAACTTCTTCTATATCGCCAAACAATGAAGCTTGAGCTGAATTGGCAATAGATTGAGTTTTATTGCCAAATTTTATTATTCTTTCAATAAAAGAATCTTCATTTTCATTGAGTTTGAAGAAATATTGAGCTCTATGTACTTCAGGGTGTAGCTCTTCAAAAGCACCAGCAATGGCAAGAGCTTCAACAGCTTTCTTATTTACAGATTTGAGATTTATTCTGCTTACAAAATCAAAAATATTTTTGTAATTTCCATTTTCATCTCTTTCTTTTACAATAGCTTCAACAGCAGCACCTCCAACGCCTTTGATACCTTCCATACCATAGTGTATCTCTCCTTTAGCATTTACAGTGAATTTTGAATAGCTCTCGTTAATATTTGGACCAAGAACCTTAATTCCCATTCTATTGCATTCGCTGAGGTAGAAATTAAGTTTACTTACATCTTTTAGTTCGTGGCTAAGTACAGAAGCAAGATATTCAGCAGGGTAGTGGGCTTTCAGATATGCTGTCTGGTAAGAAACAAAGGAGTAACAAGTAGCATGAGATTTATTGAAAGCATATTTTGCAAAAGCTTCCCAGTCTTTCCATATTTTCTCTACTTTTTTAAGATCGTGACCGTTTTTCTCGCATCCTTCAACAAAGAGAACCTTAAGTTCGTCCATCATTGCTATAATCTTTTTACCCATAGCTTTACGCAACGAGTCAGATTGCCCACGAGTAAAACCAGCTAACTTTCGGCTTAAAAGCATGACTTGCTCTTGATAGACTGTAATACCGTAAGTCTCAGCAAGGTATTCTTCCATTTCTGGTAAATCATATTCTATCTTCTCATCACCATGCTTACGGGCAATAAAACTATCGATATACTCCATAGGCCCTGGACGATAAAGAGCATTCATGGCAATAAGGTCTTCAAACTTAGTTGGTTTTAAGTTGCGAAGATGCTTTTTCATGCCATCACTCTCAAACTGAAATAGTCCTGAGGTTTCTCCATTGCTATAAAGTTGATATGTAGTTTCATCTGTTAAAGATACATTCTCAATATCTACATCAATACCTTTGGATAGTTTAATGTTTTTAAGTGCATCTTTAATTACAGTTAAAGTCTTAAGACCAAGGAAGTCCATTTTTAAGAGCCCAATATCTTCAACATAATGTCCATCGTATTGAGTTGCATAGTCTAATGTACTACCTTTAACGGTATTAATAGGGACATAGTTTTCTAGGTCGTCTTTACTAATAATAATACCACAAGCATGAGTTCCTGTATTACGCACAGAGCCTTCAAGTCGTTTAGCATATTCAAGTACAGAACGAGTGTCTTCATTTCCTTCTTCGAGAATTGTTTTTAGCTCCGAAACTTCTTTAATAGCTCCCTCAAGAGAAATTCCAGGTCTTTCAGGGATAAGTTTTGTAAGTTTTATAGCCTCTGAAAGTGGCAATTTCTGAACTCTGGCAACATCTTTAATTGCTGATTTTGCTGCCATAGATCCAAAAGTAATAAGGTGAGCAACTCTTTTTGCTCCATATTTTTCTTTTACCCAAGCAAGAACTTTTTCACGACCTTCATCATCAAAATCAATATCAATATCAGGCATTGATATTCTGTCGGGGTTCAGAAATCTTTCGAATAGTAGATTGTATTTTAATGGGTCTATCTCTGTAATTCTCAAACTATAAGCAACAGCAGAGCCTGCAGCACTACCACGTCCCGGTCCAACAGAAACACCCATATCTCTTGCTGCTTTAAGGAAATCCCAAACTATCAGAAAATAACCTGGAAACCCCATTTTTTTAATGGTTTCTAGCTCAAAATTAAGTCTTTCTATACGCTCTTCTCCCAAATCATCTCCCCAACGCATATGAGCTCCTTCATAAGAAATATGTTTTAAGTAGTCATCTTCATTTGTAAAGCCTTCTGGCAATACAAAGTCAGGCATAATTGGACTTTTATTTAATTCGTAAAGCTCTACTTTATCAGCAATTTCTTGAGTGTTAGCAATAGCTTCGGGCAAATCGCCAAATAGTTGAGCCATTTCTAATCTAGTTTTTAGAAATTCTTGTCCGGTATATTTCATTCTCTTTTTATCATCAATATCTTTGCCTGTATTTAAGCAAATCAATCTATCGTGAGCAGCAGAATCCTCATCATTCAAAAAGTGAACATCATTGGTAGCTATTAGTTTTACATTATGCTCTTTTGCAAGTTTAATAAGACTTTTATTAACGAATATTTGGTCTTTGTAAACCTCCGTATTCATTTCAGGGTCAGTAGCCTGATGCCTTTGTAATTCTATATAGAAATCATCACCAAATATATCCTTATATTCCAATAGTGCCTTCTCTGCTTCGGCAATACCATTCCCCATTAGCTTTTGTGAAATCTCTCCTCCCAAACAAGCAGATGTGGCAATTATGCCTTCATGGTATTTTCTAATTAATTCCTTATCTATTCTAGGTTTATAATAATAGCCTTCTGCAAAAGAAATAGAGGACAGCTTAATAAGATTCTTATATCCAATTTCATTTTTAGCCAAAAGAACCAAATGAAACCTTTTGGCATCTACCTTTTCTTTGT
>QMPB01000396.1 GCA_003648395.1 Bacteroidota bacterium | reverse complement strand
CTAAGATATTTATTAATTTCATTGATATGAATTCCCAGAATTAACCTTAGGTCATCTAAGGTACATGGTCGTCTATTAATTGTTGCAAGAATAGATTCTTCAATATCTAACTTATACGACTTTACATTCTCTCTTTGAATTGGGGCAGCAATAATCTCAACATTTGGAAGATTCCATAAATCTACAATCTTTTGCAATTCATCATTACTTAATGCAATCAATCCATCAACAGTTCCAGGTCTATCAAGAGTATTAAGCTGAACACTATCTGGTTTTATCTTTTTAATTACATTTTTTAGTAGAACTAATTCTTCTTTTGAATCATTATATCCTTTCAAAAACAATACCTCTAGCCAAATCTTACCGCTAAACTCTTTTCTCAAATCAATTAGACCCTGAATATAACTATCAATATCTAAATTAGAAGAAGGCCGATCTATCTTCTCAAAGACTAATTGACTAGCAGCATCTAGAGATGGTAAAATAACATCGGCTAATAATATTTCTTTTCTAACAGACTTATCATAAAGTAAAGTCCCATTGGTTAAAACAGCAAGTTTAATATTAGGATAATATTCTTTGATATATTTTATTAATTCTCCAATCTTAGTATTTAATGTTGGCTCTCCCGATCCAGAGAATGTAATATAATCAATCTCTGGCTCAGACTTCATAAAATCATTGAGTTCCTCTATTACCTTATCAAACTTTATATATTCTAACCTGTCAAGAGTTCGCTTTGTTGTTTCACCAACCTCACAATAAACACAATTTAATGAGCATACTTTTTTAGGGACTAAATCTATCCCCAAAGACATTCCCAAACGACGTGATGGTACTGGACCAAATAAATACTTATACATAACTCCTACAATAAAAAATTCTTAATCATATGCTAATCTTATCTTTTTATCGGCTAATGTTGGCTTAATAAATTTCTGCCATTCTGTAGATTTCCAAGTTCCAAATTTTGTATGATTTAAATAATACTTCTCTGGAATAGGATGTGTACCAACTACAACAGGAATTTTAAATTTATTCTCTATAAGTTCTATAAAACTTGCAATATAGGGACAAGGAGGATAGCCAACTACAAAACCTGTTGCTAAATGAATTGCTTCGACTCCATTTTTAATCATTTCTTCAGGAGTATATTCAATATTTCCCCCAGGACATCCACCACAACTTGTATATCCAACCACCTCCAATGATTCTTCTTTACTATAAATATCAAAAGCACCTTCCCTATTACTAACCGCCCTGAAACATTTACCTCCAGCACAACTTTTATATCTATCACAAATAATTATTCCAATTTTCATGTTTTCAGTATTTTGTTAAACTTTTATCTCTCGCCTGTCTACCTACAGGTAGGCAAAGCCGCCAAGTCGCAAAACTTTGATTATTTACAATTATATAAACACAATAAGATAAATTAATAAACTAGTTTACTAGCATTTATAAAACAGTACCTAACTGTGTTGTATTAAAATATTATAATAAATAATAATGGCTAAATTAATGAACTTTTGTTCATTAAACTATTATTTTATGATAATTATTATATTTTTATTTAGTATTATTGCATGCAATTATTAAAGTAAAAATCTTAAACTAATATACCTTGAATACAATTTTCGACTTAGCACAACGCATTACAAAAGTAGAACATCCATATATTAAAAACTCTCTAACAAACCTCGGTATTGTAACCGATATTGATTTAGAAGATGATCTTGTTCAATTAGAGTTTGTTTGGCCATTTCCAAATATTCCAATAAGAGAAGAGTTAATTGCTTCTATAGAAAATGTTGTAAATGATTTAGGTTTTAAGCTTTCATTTACGGAGCGTATAATGACACCTCAAGAAAAGAATGAGTTTCTTGTACTTGAAAAATCAGGATGGAAAGGAAAGCCTAAAGCTTAAATATAAGCACATAGTAATTTCATTCTCTCTTTCCCTTTTATTTCAAAAAAAATAAGATAAGCCAATAGTTTTTTTTCTCATCTTTGCCGCTTCAAATTTTAAAGCATTTGCAATGAAGTAAAATATTATTATATTTTTGTTTCTCGCAAAGCCGCAAAGGCACAAAGATTTGATAATAGCAATACACCAATTTACATACAAATACAACAAACTATTATTATGATAGATACAATTAAGATAGAGAGTGATAAATTTCGATTATCATGTAGTTTATACGAATTGATAGAGATTTGGTCTATGCGAAAAGCTGAGGTGGAAGTTGTTTATACTGATTCAAATAATACTGAGCAAAGAGTAGAAGGAATTATCACAAATGTATATTCTAGAGATGGATTGGAGCAAGTTGTTATTAATGAGGGTCTGATTATTCCTACTAAGAGTTTGGTGCGGATTAATGATGTGAGCTTTAGTAATTACTAAAAATGGGGATTTGGTTATTCGTTTATTTGGTTATTCGTTTATTTGGTTATTTGTATTGTTGAACAGTCAAATCATTGAATAAACCGTCAACTCACCGAATAAACAGATAATCAAATCAACAGTTTTAATTCAACTCACCAAACAAGTATTCATTAAAAAAAACAGTGACAATCCATCAAATCAGTGTCATCTGTGTTCCATTTTAAATCACCGAATACACAAATCAACAGTTTTAATAAAGAAATCCAAATAACCAAAGAGGAATCTTATTTCCAAAGCTATATTCAATATCATCGGCAGCAATAAATGAGTTTTCTATTCCTGCAATTTGTTTGAAGTCTTTTCCTTTGCCTCCTATTTCAAAAAGATACTTATTGTCAATCATAAAATCTCCTTGCTTGGGGTATGTTATTGAATCGTTTTGCGATAATTGATTTAGAAAGAATGTTTCTCTTAAACTACCAATATTTGGTTTGGTATTCCGTATAGCATAAATATAGTTAGTGTTTTCTAAATACAATTTTTCAGGCTTTTGAAGTAAACTTATTCTTGAAGTATCATTATATACTAGATTAAGAATTTCTGCATCTGACAGATAATTCAAATATGATAATATTGTTTTTCTGGTTACTTGTACTTTGCTAGCAAGTGCTGTAATATTTGGTTTAAAAGGGACAGATTGACTAACAACATAAAGCATTTGTTTTATCTTACTAATAATAGATATATCAGTATTTCGTAATAGAGGAAGCTCTATTTCTAATATCATATTAATTATCTCTTGTAATCTTTTCTGATAAAAATCCTCATTGTCATTATAAAAAGGGAAATAACCTATTCTCAAATATTCTTCAAAATACGCCAAAGGCTTAACTACTTCACTGATACTAATACTTAATTGCTTATGATTGGCCAATAAATCATCAAAACTTACACTTTCTATATCTTTATCATATCTGAAATTTAGAAATTCCCTATAAGATAAACCCTGCAAATTATAGACTAATGCTCTTCTACTTAAATCTGCTCTAGAATTCAATATTTCTAACAGCGAAGAACCTGTAAATACAATCTTTAATTTTAGGTGATAATCGTATGCATTTTTTAGTTCTATTGACCAATTATTATATTTATGAACTTCGTCAATAAACAGATGCTCACCTCCTTTGCTAACAAATTCATCAATAAAGTCAATCAATTTATTCTCTGAAAAATATAAATCATCAAGTGAAATATATAAAGCTTTATCTGAAAATTCATACTCTTGTTTTATATATTGAAGTAATAAGGTAGTTTTTCCTACTCCCCTACTTCCTTTTATTCCAACAAGTCTTTCATTCCAAGGCAGTTGCCCGTACAAATATCTTATAAAATAAAGGTTTACTCCCTTTATTAGGCTAATATGTCTTTTCCTAAGCTGTTCCATAATTGCTTATATCGTATCTTATAGAATGCAAATATAGTGTAATTTTGTTTACCGTAGAATGCATTTTTAATATTCTTTTGTTTCTTACAGGATACAATATGAAAAATAATGGGGATTTGGTTATCTATGTTTTAAATTGGGGATTCGGTGAGTTGGGGATTTGGTTATTTGTATTGTTAAACAGTCAACTTACCGAATAAACAGTCAACTTACCGAATAAACAGTCAACTTACCGAATAAACAGTCAAATCACCGAATAAATGGTGATTCGGTGATTTGGAGATTTGGTTATTTGTGTTGTTAAACAATCGAATCACCAAATAAACAGTTCAGCAAATCCACAGTTTTTACTTTTCTCCATCAGAGAAATACTTCATGAACTGAGACCTCTCTAGCATCATTGGGTTATTGATATTCTTTTGGTTCAATTTTCCTCTAAATTCTTCTATAGTAGAATAATTTTTCTTAGCCATCCAAGCTTCTAATTCTGATAGCACAGTTGAGATATGATTAGCTCCATTATGCATAATACTAGAAACCATTTGTGTGGTAGTAGCACCAACTAAAAGATTAGCAATAACATCTTCTCCTGTGTGAATTCCAGTAGAAGCCGATAAATCACTTTCAACTTTTCCTGAAAGAATACCTAACCAACGTAATGTGTTTGCATTTTCATCAGAATTAGTTGTATGTCCTCCTGAAATTATTGCTTCATTCTCGATATCAACTTTTGGAGTATAGAATCTATTGAAAAGTACCAATCCATTAACACCTAAAGTAGATACTTCGTGCATAAAATTAGCTAAACCTGAAAAGTAAGAACTTAGTTTCAATGAAACAGGAATATCAACAACAGTTAAAAGCTTAGTAATAATATTTTTATAATTTTGCTCCATCTGTGCACCATCAATACTAATATCAGCAGGCATTACAAAAAGATTAATTTCTAAAGCATCGGCTCCAGCATCTTGTACCATTTTAGCAAAATCTATCCACTCATTATCATCATAGCAATTAATACTTGCAATTACAGGAATCTCTACAGCCTTCTTCGCATCTTTAATTAAGTCGATATACTTATTTACAGAATGAGTTTTAAGATAATATCCCAAATGATTCTCTATATGATCGTAAGAACCTGACATATTATTAAGTCTTTCTGAATTTATATCCATAAGAATCTGCTCTTCAAAAAGGGATTTAAGAACAACAGCACCAGCACCAGCTTTTTCAATTTCAATAATTTTCTCCACTGAATTAGTTAATTCTGAAGCACCAATAATAATTGGGTTTTTAAGATGTAAACCTAGATATTTTGTTGTAAGATTTGCCAT
>QMPB01000395.1 GCA_003648395.1 Bacteroidota bacterium | reverse complement strand
TGAGCACCCTGCGGTAATAGAGGTTTGTAGGTTTTTAGAAACCAAGGGATTTGAAGTTACGTATTTGCCAGTGAATGCTGATGGAGTTGTAGAGGAAGAAAACCTAAAATTGGCAATAAAAAGCAGTACAATATTGGTAAGTATTATGCATGCTAATAATGAAGTAGGAGTGATACAGCCTATTGCTCAATTAGTAAAGATTGCCAAAGCTAATAATATTGCTTTCCATACTGATGCTGCACAATCTGTGGGTAAGATAGAGGTGGATGTGCAAACTATGGATGTGGACTTACTTACTATAGCTGCACATAAGTTTTATGGTCCTAAAGGGATTGGCGCACTTTATATTGCTAATGGAATAAAGTTAGAGAAGCTAATTCATGGTGCTGATCATGAGCGAAACCTACGAGCAGGAACTGAGAATATTCTTGAAATAGTAGGAATGGGAAAAGCCTCTGAAGTAGCAAAAAGAGATTTACAGAAAAATATAAATTCGAATACAGAATTAAGAAATTTCCTTGAGAGTAACTTGAGTATTGCTTTTCCCAATATAAAAATTAATGGAATAGGAGTGAAACGCTTGCCAAATACATCGTCAATAAGTTTTCCTAAAGTAGAGGCAAATACGCTAATTGCAAGTATGCAAGGAGTTGCTGCATCAGCAGGTGCTGCTTGTCATACCGATTCAATAGATGTGTCCACAGTGCTTGAAGCTATGGCTATACCTTTGGATTATGCTATGGGAACAATAAGATTTTCGGTAGGAAAATATACAACTAAAGAAGAGATAATAATAGCAATGAAAGAAGTAAAAAATAAAGTTAAAGAATTGACAAAAGATAAAGAAGTGATAATTGATGTGCCTACAATGATAGCACATGATGATGTGCGTTTGACTAATTTCACTTCAGGAGGAGGTTGTGCGTGTAAATTGCGCCCACAGGATTTAGAAAAAGTATTAAAAAAACTTGATAAACCAACTGATGCTAAGGTATTAGTTGGTAAGGAGTCGTCGGATGATGCTTGTGTTTATTCCTTGACTGATGATTTGGCTTTGGTGCAAACATTAGATTTCTTTACTCCAATAGTTGACGACCCATATTATTTTGGAGCTATAGCTGCAACCAATGCACTGAGCGATATTTATGCAATGGGAGCAAAACCTATTTTCGCATTAAATATAGTTGGGTTTCCTCAAAACAGATTACCACTTACCATTCTTGAAGAAATACTGCGAGGAGCACAGGATAAAGCTAAAGAGGCTGGAATTAATATTCTTGGGGGCCATTCAATCGATGATAATGAGCCTAAGTATGGTATGGTGGTTAGTGGTGTAATTCATCCCGATAAAATTATGCAAAATATTGGTGCGCATAATGGTGATATGCTTATTTTAACAAAACCTATTGGTACAGGAATTATTTCTTCGGCAGTAAAAAAAGGTGTTGTAAGCGATAAAACTCGTGATTTTGTAACTCAGCAAATGGCTACGCTTAATAGAATTGCTTCCGAAACCATGCTTAAGTATGATGTGCATGCCGCTACTGATGTTACTGGCTTTGGGCTTTTGGGTCATCTGCGTGAAATGGTGATGAATACTGAAGTAGGAGCAGAGCTCGATTTCAATAAAGTTCCATTTTTTGATGATGCTCGTAAATTTGCAACTGCTGGAATTATTCCTGCAGGAAGTAAGAATAATCTTAAATGGGTTAATGATGATATTATATTTGATGCACAGCTAAGTGATGTAGATAAAATTCTTCTTGCTGATGCTCAAACTTCTGGTGGATTGCTGATAGCTGTAAATCCAAATGAGGCTGATGAACTATTATCGGAATTGTTAAATAAGGGATTGAAAGCTAGTTTAATTGGTAAATTCTCCGATGCTAATCCTGGTAAAATTAGGGTTTTATTATAAATATTAATGGTTAGTAAACGATATATTTAGGTATTAAAAGGATATGCTCGCGAAAATAGAATTAATGGAACAAAAGGTGAAGCTGTTATTTGGAAATATGTACTTTCAAAGAAGCAAACGGGGTATCAGTTTAATCGGCAATTTGTTATAGGTCGATATATAGTTGATTTTATTTCTAGAAAATTGAAACTTATTATTGAAATAGATGAAAATAGTCATAACCTCAACGAAAATAGTAATGATAATATCAGGCAACTTGAGTTATAAGAATTAGGCTATACATTTCTGAGATTCGATGAATATCAAGTATTAAAAAAGTTAGAAGGTGTTATTAATTCAATTGAATATGCAATATATTCATTAGAGAATAAAAAATAAAATTTGAAAGTAGTGTAGGTGTAAAGTCCTCCTTTTTTCTTGCCTGCCGGCGAGGCAGGGAAAAGGAGGTGTCAGTTTTGCCAATAAAGATTGTTTAGGTATATTATCCTCAAAACTGACGGAGGATTAGTAATTAAAGAAGAATCCTCCGACCAAATTGCAGGAAAAACTTATATAAATCTAAAATTAGTAGTTTGCAATTTGCCCACCTCCTTTAGGAAAGGAGGACTTTGTATACTATTAATTAATAATATACAAAGTTATATTTAAAGTATAATATGATGGTTAATATACTGAGATATTAAAAGGATACGCTCGCAAAAATAGAGTTAATGGAACAAAAGGTGAAGTTGTTATTTGGAAATATGTACTTTCAAAGAAGCATCTGGTATTATTAAAGTAATATAATTATCTATATAATTATAGCCATTATAATCTACCATATTAGTAGAGTTAATTGTGTAATTAGTTGAGCCAATTACTATACTCGAAATTATAGTATTTCTTTTGTTACATTCATCATTTTCGTTAATTGTTTGAGTAAAAAGAATAGGGATATAATATTCTTTAGAATCAATCTCAAATCTAAATTCTATTTTAATGTTTCCTATATAAGGCTTGCTAAACAAATAGGCTGGATGAATAATCATTCTTTCTTGCGCTGAATCTAATGATAAATAAAACAAAATAGAATCAGAGGTGTTATCGTCATTTAATACGAAAAGCTTTAAATCATTTGATAATACTAATGAGTCATAAAAAATATCAATAGTATCTGTATTTTGTTGTATGATTGAAAAACTTATTTGATCATTTACAGATGGCTCCCTATCCATAACCATACTATTAAGAATAGCATCGCATTCTCCACAAGAAAATAGAAGCAGTACGTTTAAGATAACAACTAAGAATAAAATATTTTTAATCTTCATAATACAATATTAAATAACTAGTTGTCAAAGTTATATTTATTAATAGTACAAATAATTATTTTTTAACAACTTTTTTAAGGCTCAATAGATTCATAGAATTAACTCCCAATCCACTAATATTTTTTGCAGTAAATCGTAATGCCTCATCATAATAAAGAATTATTATTGGAGCTTCGTCAATTACCATCTCATCCATTTTGCGATATAGTGTTAATCTTGTACTGTCATTAGTTTCGCTACGGGCTTGTATATATAACTTATCAAATTCCTTGGAAGTAAAATGAGTGTAATTTGCACCTGCTGGGCAGTGATTTGGAGAATAAAATAAGGCTAAGTAATTCTCAGGGTCGGCATAATCTGCAATCCATGAGCCTCTAAAAAATGGTATTCGTGAGTTGGCAATCATTTGACGTAGTGCTGCCGGCTGATGCACATCTATTTCCATTTCTATTCCCAATTTTGCTGTTTCTTGTTGTATATATTTACAGATGTCTAAATATGCCGAAGTGGTTGATAGCGTTATTGTTGGTAATCCTTTTCCGTTTGGAAATCCTGCTTGTTTCAATAAGCTTAATGTAGAATCAGGAGAGAAGAAATAGCCTTGGGTTTCTCCATTCTCAAAACCTGGCATACCCACAGGAACAAAACCATTATTGCCAGCTACGCCTATATTATTACGTAGGTAGCGCATCATCTTCTTGCGATCAAAGCCGTAGTTTATTGCCTTGCGTATCCTCTTGTCCATCAGTATGCTGTCCTTATTATTTTGCATAATAAATCCTAGATATTCGGTATTTAAGTATGGTGCTCGGAGTAGGTTTATCTGATTATTATACTTAGGGTTTAAACTTCCATCTGCTAGTAGCAATTCATCTTTATAACTTGGATCAATTCCTGAAATAAAATCAATATTTCCTTTTATAAATTCCAGAAATACAGATTGCTTGTCAATAATAAAACTTATGGAAACAGCATCGAGATAAGGAAGTTGGTTGCCATTTTCTTTTTCAAAATAATTTTCATTTTTTCGAAGAACCATTTTTACACCTTCTTTCCACATTTTTAAGTAAAAAGGTCCTGTTCCAACGGGGTTTCTACCAAAATCAGAACCGTAAAACTCTACGGCCTCTTTAGCTATAGTAGAAAAATACGGCATACTTAACCTCCCTAAAAATGGTGAAAAAGCACTCTTAAGTTTTATAATTACCGTAGTATCATTAGGATTTGTAATACTATAATTTCCTTCTTTATCCTTAGTAAGGATATTTTTAAGCCATACAGCACCAGGGCTTAAAGTTTTTGGAGAAAGAACTCTTTGCAGACTATAGGTTATATCTTCGGCAGTCATATTACGACCTATGGAGTCTTGAAATACTTCATTATTATGAAAATAAATATCTTGTCTTATGTTGAATGTATATGTTTTGCCAGAGTCTGAAATAGTCCAACTTTTTGCTAATGATGGCTTTATATGAAGTTTGTTGTCTAGCTGTACTAGTCCATTATATAGCTGATTATCAGCCCATATATTTGCCTGGTCACGTGCAAAGGCAGGATCTAAGGAACTTATTCCTGCAGATTCATTATATCTAAAAACTGTTTTGCCAATAGGGGGTTTCATTGCTCCGTCACATGACCATATTGCCATGCTTATGGTTGCAATCAATATATATATAAGTAGTTTTTTCACTTTCCAAAAATACACTAATTTATAATTATTAAAGGTTTTTTTTAGCACTTTATTTTCTAAAATAAACACACAAGACACAAAAGCTCTCATAGGTTTAATTTAGTCTTCGGTAATCAGTAAACAGTAAACGGTAATCAGTAAACGGTAATCAGTAAACAGTAAACAGTAATCAGTAAACAGTAAACAGTAAACAGTAATCAGTAAACAGTAAACAGTAATCAGTAAACAGTAATCAGTAAACAGTAATCAG
>QMPB01000394.1 GCA_003648395.1 Bacteroidota bacterium | reverse complement strand
ATTTTTTGTTCCAATTTTTTGTGTAAATCTTGAGTACCACAGATGAAACGAACTGATGACATACCAAATCCATGAGAATCCATAGCACCTTTAGCAGCATCAATAAGTTCAGGATTATTAGATAAACCTAAGTAATTATTCATACAAAAGTTCAATTGAGTAGAACCATCTGCTAATTTAATCTCAGCTTGTTGTGGTGCAACAATTACTCGCTCGTTTTTGTATAAACCAGCACTTTTTATTTCTTTTATTTCTTTAGTAAGAAATTCTTTAAAATTATTATACATAATATTATAGTATTTAATTATTTCTATTTAATTGCTATTTTATCTACACGTTTCTGATGACGGCCACCTTCAAAATCAGCATTTAGAAAAGCTAGTGCTATTTCCAAAGCATATTCTGGCGCAAGAAATCTTGCTTGAAGACCTAATACATTAGCATCATTATGCTGACGACCTAAAGATGCTAATTCAGTATTCCATGCCATAGCAGCTCGTACTCCTTGATGCTTATTTGCTGTTATACTTACTCCATTGCCACTACCACACATCACAAATCCTAACTCATATTCTCCATTGTCGATGCTATCGCCCAATGGATGAATAAAATCTGGATAATCTACACTTTCGTCACTATATGTTCCGAAATCCTTAAATGTATATCCTAGCTTCGAAAGTTCCTTTACTAAATACTCTTTTAAGGGGTAACCAGCATGATCACAACCTATTGCAATGGTTTTTGATTTATCAAACATGTCTTATTTTTTCTATTGTTAATAAGTACAAAGAAACAAAAAATAACAATTGTAAATTAAAAATAGCTAAAGCTTTTATAATCAATTTTCTATTGATATTTATTAATTCATAACAAATATCTATTGTTTTGAGTTCTAATATTTTAACACTTATTCACAATTTTAGTGTATTTTTCTGTGCATAACTATTAGCATTGTTGAAACTAAAAAATAAAAAGTCAACTGTAAAAAAAATTATAAATACAATAGGAAGTTTTCATTTTCTTCAACTTTTAATCAATACATTATTAACAATAAAAAGTATGTAGTATTTCAATTTATTTTTTCACATTATGTTTATTCACTATTTGTTGATAAAGCAATTAAAATATTAGAAATCAAATAATTTAATAGTAATATCTATGTGTATAAATTTATAATTACTAAATAATGCCATTTTTCTAAAAAACTAATTAACCATTTCAACCGACTTATATTATTATTATTAATTTCTTTTTAAAAATATAATATTATTAAATAATAATAGGAAGTTAATAAACTTAAAAATCAAAATAATAAATCGTTTGATTTTTCTATCTTTGCAGTTCAAATAATTCAATAAAATATAGAATATGAATTTGGTAGAAAAAATAAATAAATTAAAGAAAGAAAAGAACGCAATTATATTGGCTCATTTCTATCAAACTGCTGATATACAAGATATGGCAGATTTTGTTGGCGATAGTTTGGCCCTGGCTAATAAAGCTAAAGAGTCTGATGCTGAAATAATTGTATTTGCTGGTGTTCATTTTATGGCAGAAACGGCAAAAGCTTTAAATCCAAATTCAATGGTTTTATTACCAGATTTAGAAGCTGGTTGCTCATTAGCTGAATCAGCACCTGCTGATAAATTTATAGAATTTAAAGCAAAATATCCAGACCATAAAGTGGTTTCATACATAAATTGTACTGCAGATCTTAAGACTATGACCGATGTAGTTTGTACTTCATCAAATGCTTTACAAATTGTTGAATCTTTTGACAAAGATGAAAAAATTATCTTTGCGCCAGATAAAAATTTGGGAGGATATATTAACAAAATAAGTGGTAGAGAGATGGTTCTTTGGGACGGAACTTGTGAGGTGCATGATATACTTGAAGCTGAGACAATTGTTCAAATGAAAATTGATAATCCTGATGCATTATTAGTTGCTCATCCAGAATGTGCTGCTCCTGTACTTGAATTAGCAGATTATGTAGGATCTACTTCAGGAATTTTGAATTATACATTAACTACTGATAATAAGAAATTTATAGTAGCAACTGAGTCAGGAATACTACATAAAATGAAAAATGATTCACCAGAGAAAGAATTTCTTATTGTTCCTTCTGACGAAACATGTTCTTGTAATGATTGTCCTTATATGAAGTTAATCACTATGCAAAAAATATACGATTGTTTGCTTAATGAAACAAATCAAATTGAATTATCAGATGAAGTTATGAAAAAATCATTAGTGCCAATTGAAAGGATGATGGAAATTTCTAAAAAACAAAATATTATTTAATTATAGGTCTAAATTTAGTAAAATGAAATTTATTTTAGTATTTATTTTTTGCATGTTTATCGTAAATGTTGTTTACGGACAAGACGAAGTTGTTAAAAATGGGTATCAAGAGTTTTATTATAGCGACGGAAGCATAGCTAGTGAAGGAACTATGCGCGATGGCAAACCAGATGGTTATTGGATTACTTATAATAAAAATGGAAGTTTAAAATCGGAAGGAAATCGTAAAGATTTTGAACTTGATAGTTTATGGAGTTTTTATACTTCTAAAGGAAAAATAAAATTTACTGTTTGCTATAAAAATGGAAAAAAGAATGGTTATCGACGTACATATCTACCTGATAGAATATTAGTTGATAGCTTTCTTAATAATGTAAAGAATAATACAAGTTTCATTTTATATAACGATAGTAGTATTGCTTCTAAAACAATATTTGTAAATGGTTTGGAAGAAGGATGGTCGTATAATTATGCTAAGGATGGTCGTATAATTGGAAAAACACTTTATTCGCATGGATTTATAAAAAAGCGAGAAGTTATGAATGCTTACGATTATGATGGTAATAAACATGGTGTTTGGAAATATTTTTATGATAATGGAAATACTGAACTAGTAGGAAGATATAGAAATGGCATTGAAGAGGGATATTTTAAATATTATAATAAAGAAGGCAGCCTCGATAGTATAAAGAAATATCATAAAGGACTTATTGTTTTGGAAACTCCTGAGCTTGATAAATATGAAATTAAAACAGACTATTATTCAAACGGAAATACCAAAGTTATAGGAAGTTATAAAGATGATATTGCAGAAGGAGTTCGTAGAGAATACGATATTGATGGAGAAATTACAGCTAGTTTTATAATGCATAAAGGAGCTATTATTGCTTCTGGTATTATTGATAATTCTGGTAAAAAACAAGGAGAGTGGATTTTTTATTATTATAATGGAAATATTGAAAGTAAGGGAGAGTATATTAATGATAAAAGAGTAAGTTTATGGACTTATTATTTTGAAAATGGTGCCATAGAGCAAACAGGATCATATGATAGTGAAGGGTTTTTTGTAGGAGAATGGAAATGGTTTTATATTGATGGAAATAAACGTATAGTAGAATATTATTATGAAGGAGAATTAGAGGGGCAATACTATGAGTTTAATCCCATAGGTAATGTAATGATAGAAGGTGTTTATGTTAATGGATTGAGAGAAGGAGACTGGGTTGTAACTGTAAATAAATATATTGAAAAAGGTAGCTATTTAGAGAATGTAAAAGATGGAGTTTGGAGGTATTATTATACACAAGATTCTATATATTATGAAGGAAATTTTATTGATGGAAGTCCCGATGGCGAACATATATGGTATTATAGAAATGGGCAAGCTGAGAAAAAAGGAAAATATGTAATGGGAATAAAAGATGGTACTTGGAGATATTATAATGAATTGGGAAAAATGATTCTACGAATAAAATATGATTATGGTGTTGAAATAGAGTACGATGCTGTAAAATTAATTGGTTTGGAAAGTGAAGAAAAAACAGAATAATGTCATCCTTATATATCCATATACCTTTTTGTAAACAGAAATGTCACTATTGTAATTTCTATTCTACTGCTAGTTCTAAAAATCGAGAAGAACTAATTAACGCTTTGGCATTTGAAATTAGAGGCAGATCTAATTATCTTAAAAATAAAACTTTAGACACTATATATTTTGGTGGGGGAACACCAAGTATATTAACTCAAAAAGAAATTTCTTTAATATTTGATTCAATACACTCTTCATTTATTATTAAAGATGATTGTGAAATAACTTTCGAAGCTAATCCTGATGATATAAATTCTGAAAAATTAAATAATATTATTGATTTTGGAGTTAATCGCTTAAGTATAGGTATTCAATCTTTTGATGACGATATTTTAAAACGATTAAATAGAGTTCATAATTCAAAAGATGCTATAAAAAGTATAGAATTAGCTAAGAGTAAAGGAATAAGTAATATTAGTATTGATCTTATTTATGGAATACCTGGTCTTAGTTTAGAGAAATGGAAAAATAATCTCAATATTTTCAAAAAACTTGATTTGCCACATTTATCTTCATACTTTCTTACAGTAGAAGAAAAAACAGCTCTTGATATACTTATAAGGAAAGGAAAATACCCTAAATTAATAGAAGAAGAGGGTTTGGAGCATTTTGACTACTTACTTAAGTTTATAGAAGATAACGAGTATGAGCAATATGAAATATCTAATTTTAGTAAAAAAGGGCTTATAAGTAAGCATAATAGCAATTACTGGAATAATATGGCCTATTTGGGTATTGGCCCATCAGCACATTCTTATAATCTTAAATCTAGGCAGTGGAATAAATCTTCCATCAATAATTATATTCTTGATATTAAGAATTTAAATTTTGATTCGGAAATAGAAATTTTATCTGAGAAAGATAAATTTAATGAATATGTAATGTTGGGTCTACGAACAAAATTTGGTGTGGATTTAAATAGAATTAAAAGACAGTATGGAGATTCTTACTTTGATTACCTATTAGGACATATTAATAATAATATTAATAGTGAATATGTTAAGTTTGAAAATAATATATTGAAACTGTCAAAAATTGGTAAAAAATATGCTGACGGTATTGCTTCAGATCTCTTTTTAGTGTAAAATACTAATAATCAATACTATATATTTTTATTATTAGATGAATTATTTATGATTTTTGATAGCAGTAATCCATAGAAGCTTCAAAAGTTCTTAAATCGCCTTAAAAAGGGTTATTTATAATTTTGGCAGGCTTAAAATATATTTTCTTATATGTGTAATAATTCACATACGTTTTTTACATAATTTAGTTTTATTAT
>QMPB01000393.1 GCA_003648395.1 Bacteroidota bacterium | reverse complement strand
GTTTTACAGCCTGCAATGAAAATTACTAAGATGTTTCCTTCTCAAAAGAAATTACTAAAGTATGTTCCAATTGTATCCCTTCTATTTGTTGTTCAAGTATTTCTGGGTGCATATTTAGCTCACCTTTATGCAGATCCAACACAAGATTTTGTATTCTCACAAAGTTGGCTGCCTTTTAATGTAATCCGCTCTGTTCATACTCAATTAGCTATTCTTTGGGTTGCTGTTGGCTGGATAGTTGGTGGTTTATTAATTGCCCCTTGGATTGCAAATAAAGATCATAAATTTCCTTGGCTTGTTGATGTGCTTTGGATTGCATTATTAGTAGTTGCTGTTGGTTCTATTATTGGACTTTATATGGGTGCTACTGGTCAAATGCGTGATACTTGGTTCTGGCTAGGAAATGAAGGGCGTGAGCTAATTAACTTAGGTCGTTTATGGGATTTTGGTCTCCTAATCGGTTTAGTATTCTGGTTCTTACTTATTATTAGTTTAATTAAAAAAGCATCTACTAATAACCCAATTGTTGGTACTATTATTTGGTCAGCATTTGGTATTGCTACTTTATATATTGCTGGTATGATGCCTATTCACAAAATTCAACCTAACTTTACTGTTGATGATTATTATCGTTGGTGGGTAATTCACCTTTGGGTAGAATTAACTTTTGAATTATTTGCTGCTGGTACTATTGCATTCTTTAGTGTATCTTTAGGATTAGTATCTCAGAAAGTTGCTGAAAGAATTATGTTCTTTGAGTTATTCTTAATGATGTTGGCAGGAACTTTAGGAGTAGGACACCATTATTGGTGGCAAGGACTTGATGAGTATTGGATTGCAATCGGAGGTATATTCTCTGCTATGGAACCATTACCTCTTGCTCTAATGGTAGTTGAAGCTTGGAAAAACTATAGAGAAAAACGTGCTGGTGGAGGTGAAGTAAATGATTTTACTACTCCATTTATGTGGATTACGGGCTCTGTTGTATTGAACTTTATCGGAGCTGGAGTTTTTGGTATGGTGATTAATACACCTACTATTTCTTACTATTCTCACGGTACCTATCTAATTATGCCTCACGCACATACTGCTCTATTGGGTGCATTTGGATATGTTTCTATTGCATTCTTATATATGACCTCTAGAGCTAATGCATTGGCTAATGGTTATATCTGGAATGATAAATTGAGTAAACTTTCATTTTGGTCCTTAACTATAGGTGTTTTACTATTTACTCTTCCAACTTTATTGATTGGTATTGAGCAAACTAAAATGGCTTCCGAAATGGGATATTATTATACAAGAACAAGAGAAGCCCTTCAAGGATTAGATGGATGGATGTGGTTTAGAATACTTCCTGATGCTATGATGATACTTGGAGCTGTAGGTGTTTTTGTTGACTTGTTCATGAAAACATTTATGGGAAAGAAAGCTTAGGCTTTTTATACAAATTATTATAAAAGCTGTTAGATATCTTTTCTAACAGCTTTTATTGTTAAAATAATTTGCTATATTTGTATATAGTTAACAAACTATGCTCACGGAAAAAATTTCTTTTTCTCATTCTTTAAACAATTAATATATATATGAAAAACACAAATGCACATTTTGATTCAGCATTAAACTCAGTAATTTGGGAAATAAATGGTTTTGTTTCTTTTGAAGATTTTAAAAAAGCGGGGAATTTGACTCACACGCTTAGAAAAAAGCATAAAACTGATAAGCAAATTAATAATATCTTGGACATGAAGGTTCTTTCTAAGGAAATTCAGAATTGGATTGATAGCACTTATTTCCCTGATGCCAAGAAGTCGGGACTAAAACATTTTGCATTTATTGTTCCTAAAAATACTTTTGGTAAATTAAGTATGGAAAAGGTTAATGCTGACGCATCGAAGATATATGAAATGGAAGTTGAATATTTTAATAATGCAGATGAAGCTACTCGTTGGCTGAACTCTATCAACTAATAGATTCTTACTAAAAAAAAGCTGCTATAACAAATGTTATAGCAGCTTTTTTTGTCCAAATTAATTGGTATTCTATTCTAATTCAAATTGGCTTTGACCAATCATTCTGCCATCCATGTATATTGCAATATGATATTTTCCCTTCATTGCTGGTGAACTACTTTTTTTATCCCAATTCAATGTTATGTTAATTGATTTATTTTGATAATCAATTTCTTTTTTCATAGAATATTGAAGTTTCGTTCCATTAGCCTCAAAACTATACTTATCACCTTTTCCTTTCATTATTATCAAACCATCTGGACGAGCAATGCGAACATAAGCTACCCTTAAACCAGGTTTAGCTAAAGGATTTTCACTAACTGTAAATCTAATCTTTACTCTTTCAACTCTCCTTGCTTTATAAGTTTCAACTTCTTTATTAGTTTTCCCTTTAAGATTATAAGTCAGCCCTTTTACATTATATGCTTTAAGAATTGCTCCAGATTCAACAATTTTTGTTAATTGCTCCTTTTCTTTAGAAAGCTTTTTAGCCTTCTGATTTGTTTTGCTAATTTGATCATGGGCAATATCAAGTTCTTTATGCAATTCTCTATTAATAGTATAGATAGAGTCTAATTGATCAATATAGCTCTGATGAATTTTTCTTAAATAATTCAACTTTCGTTTAATCTTTCGGTAATCTGAAGATTTGGCAATTAATTTTTTTATCTCTTTTGCATTAGCCTGAATAATACTATCCTTTTGTAATACTTGTTCACTTAGTTCTCCGTATTCTCTCTTTACCTCTAAATGTTCTACCATTAAAGAGTCAAGCTCTCCAGTTAGAGTAAACTTAATTTCTTCTTTTTCAACATTTACAGCTTTTATTTCCTCTCTTGAATATAGAATTATCCAAAGTAATACTGCTATAATAGCAATCAAAATACCAATGGTAACTTTGTACCCTACAGTGCTCTGTTTTTTAACTTCTACTACTTGTTTGCTTTCCATAATAATATAATAAATATCAAAAATTAATAAACCTCTACAAAAGTATATCTTTTGATAAGTAGTAACTAATTTTTATTATAAATATTATTAAGAATCAACTTTTAATAAGTATTATAAGTAAAAAAGAAAGAATATGTTTTATAGAATAAAACATATTGCTAAAAAATGAATAAATTAAAGACTCTTGTCTAGCTTTTTAATCCATTCAATAGCTAAATCTATTTCTTTAAATATCTTAAATGGGATTTTGAATTTATTAACTGATGCCAATAACTTATTCAAATAGTATCTTTTAAATACATTCATATCTGATATAACAGCTATTCTTTTCATTCCAATTCTTGCACTTTCTGGAAGAGAGACTTCTTCCAACCATTTTCGTTGCTCAGGATTTATTATTCCTTGTAGTCTATTATCAGCTATAAAGTTCTCGGGTCTATTAGCTATTAATAATTCTTGAGCTTTATTAAAGACTTGTTTATAATCTTCTATAGGTATAGTCTTAAAGCTTTTCCATTCTACAAGAACAGCTTTAATAGCTGGTGCATGATAAACTATAGCATATTTATCTTCAAAATAATTTTCCATAATAATATTCTATTGCAATTTATTGTTTAGTAATACTAATTTTTGAAAAGTACCCAAAATAGATTATTTTCATAATATTATAAGTTCTTATCAAGTTTCTTTATCCATTGATGAGCTTTCTCTTCATCACTAAATATTTTGAATGGAATTTTGAACTTATTTATTGAGGCCATTAATGTATTTAAATAGTATCGCTTAAATACATTCATATCTGCAATAACAACAATTCTTTTCATACCAATTTTAACAGCTTTTGGAAATGATTCATTGATAAGCCATTTTCTCTGTTCAGGATTAATAATCCCTTGTTTTCTAGTATCTGGCAAGAAAGTTTCTGCTTTTTTTTGCTTTTGTAACTCTTGCGACTTCATAAAAGCTAATTGATAGTTTTCTAAACTAATTATTTTAAACTCTTTCCATATTTGAGTTACTGCATTTAATTCTTTTATGTAACCTACAGTTACATATTCGTTTTCAAAATAAATTTCCATAAAAATGTTTTTAATAATGAACTATTTATTGTTTAATTGCTATTTAAGCTAAAGATTTATGCTAAGAAATAATAAAGATAAGGTAAACAATTATAAAAAAAATGGGATTAAAGATTATACTTGTTTATCATTATTCTTATCTATTTTTACTTTTTCTTGCAAATGTTTCTTAACCGTTAAATCCTCACATATATTTATAATCTTTATTACATCATCATTCTCATCAATAATTGGATAATATAATTGTTTTAACCAAATTTCTCTATTGTCAGAGATTTCTATTTTAGATTTCCTATTTACCACCTCCCCATTGCTAAGTTTATCTCTAATCTCTTTTACTTCTTGTGTGCTTACATGAGTTATTTCTTCAATATTCATGCCTTCAACTCTTTCTTGAGGTACACCAAGTAAACTAGAGAATTTATCATTAATGGAAATAACTTCTAAGTCAATGTTCAACATTAAGACTAAAGAGCTTTCGTTTAGGGCTTTGAGAATACCATTCATTTCCGTTTCTCTCCTCATGGCTTCTTCTTGAGTAGTTTGAAGCTCCTCCATATTCTGCCTCATTTCTTCTTCTTGAGCTCTCATTTCTTCTTGTTGCTGTTGCGATTGCTCTAATAACTGACTAGTTACCATATTAATTTTTGAAACAGAAAATGTTGAGGCTATACTTTCAGCCGCATTTTCTAAGAAATCAATCTCAAATTTCTTATATTTATTAAAAGAGGCTAATTCTAATATGCCATAGACTTTATCTTTTACTTTTAAAGGAACAATAATCAGGCTTTTAGGATTTGCTTTACCCAAGCCTGAAGTAATACTAATATAGTTATCAGGAATATCGTCCATAAATATGGTTTCCTTTTCGATAGCACAAGTACCAATAAGACCTTCTCCTAAAGCGATGGTCTTAATCATATGTTTTTTTCTATCATATGCATATGCAGCGGCTGTTTCAAAAATTGGTTCTTCTGCAGTTGAGTCATCAGCAAGAAAAATAGTTCCTTGATTTGATTTTGTATAATTAACCAAATAAGATAAAATATTGTATGATAAATCTTCGATGTTATGTGTTGTTTGTCTGAGCATTTCACCCAGTTCATATAGCCCTTTGTTTGCCCATGCTCTATCTTCCTC
>QMPB01000392.1 GCA_003648395.1 Bacteroidota bacterium | reverse complement strand
CGAATTAGCCAGGGCTATAGATTGACGCTTATTTTTTATAAATTATAAGCTGACGACCCATCTCTACAATTTCACAAAGCAATCCTCCATACTCACCACAGCGGAGAGGAAGGGATTCGAACCACCCTTCTAATCATATGAATGTCATGTATTTACAAAGAGCACATGTCTTTTAGGTAACGATTTTGCTTATATTTGGCAGTAAAAGACCTTCTCTAGCCAAATATTTTTGATTTGGTAAATATAAAAATTATTTAGCTCCGAATACATTTTTTTTTATTTCTTTTCAATAATTAGTACTGGCAATTGGCAATGCTTTTATATAGCATTGCCAAATTGCCAATGAAAATTTCGATTTATTATTTTATTTTATTTGCTCCTTTTATTCTTATAAAATATACTAAAAAGTAAATAATAAATGAAATGTAGAATTAGTGAAATTATTGATGAAATTAGAACATCAAATTTAGTCTTTGGTAGAAAAATGCCAAAAAAAGTAATAACCCTATTTGAAGAAAGATATATACTTGATATTAGTTTTAATGGACAAGCGAGTTTGGATATTTATGAAACTCATCTTCAAAAAATAATTAAAAGATGCAAATATAAATTTGACAGAAAAATACTTGCTGCAAAGGATATTGACAAAATGATTATGTATATAGAATCCATGAAATTTGAAATTAAAGCACTGAGAAAGAACTATCTTAATGCTAATAAAGACTTTATTAGAACAGTAAAAATAGAGAATTCGTTTAAGCTAAAAGAGAAGTATAAAGATCAAGTTATAGAAATGATTAATTACTTTTTTGATTTAAAACTTTATCTTGCTAATAGCTTAGTAGATTATTTCAAACATAGACTGAGAATGTTAGAAAGAATTAGAACTAAAGGAATAGTAATACCAGTTATCGTAAATAAGAGGAAAACAAGAATTAGTAAAAAGTTGTCTTTATTTCCTGAAAATAATACAAGTCCTAGTATAAAGTGGGCACGAAGTCAAACCGATTTTATGGAATTATTACACGCATTATTCTCTTCGGATTCGTTTGTAAGTTCAGGAGGACCACTTAATAGAAAAAACCTTGTAGATTTATTCTCTTGGATATTTAATTTTAATATAGAAGACCCAAATGGAGTGCTTCGGTCAGCCAAAATGCGAAAAAAAGCAAATACTCCATTTTTAAAAGAGCTTGCTAATGTATTTGAGAACAGTGCAGAAGAACTTTATGCTTAATTAAAATCACACATCAAGAGTTCCACAGGAGTAAAAATTTGTTTGTTGCAAAGTATTTTTGCAGCAAACAAATTAATATTTACAATATGGAACTTATTACAATGGACTCAAAAGTGCTTGAGACAATTATGAAAAAACTTAACAATATTGAGTATAATTTCTCGATAGCTGTAAACGAAAAAGCCAAGTTAGAAAATAGATTCGTGGATATGGATGAAGCTAGTCAAATGCTAAATATTTCGAAACGAACTATATATAAGCTTCTTAAGAAAGGAGATATAAAAGCAGTTAAGTATAATCGTAAAAATAGATTTAAGGTAACTGAAATTGAAAGGTTTTTAGAAAGTAATAGTCATTAAAATAGTAATTCATGAACTCAATAGATATTAATGACTTACTTAGTGAAACTAACCGTGGCTTAGATGTTTTTAAACACTACCTTGGTGCAAGCTTTGATGGTGGACGAAAGCCCTTTAAAAGCCCATTTTATGATGATTCAAAGCCCTCTTGTAATATTTACTTAGATAAAAATAGTAATCGCTATAAATTTAAAGATTTCGGAGAGAATGAAAGACCAGTTGATTGTATTGGATTTATAGGTAGGTTAAGGTCATTTGATTTAAACAGTAAGATAAGTTTTCTCTCATTATTACAGTTGATTAATAATGATTTAGCTTTAGGGCTTGAGAGAAAAACAGATAGTGAAATACCCCAACAGCAAAAACAAAGTGCTAATATTGAAGCAAAATTGAAATTTGATGATAATCAGAAGATTGGAAATATAAATTATCAAAACTTCAGAAACCAAGAAATAGATTATTGGTGTAAGTATGGTATTAATATCGAAATATTAAGAAAATACAATGTAAAATCAGTAGCGTCATTTAATGGAATATCGTCTTCTAAAAAGAACTATACAATAAATTCAAACTCAAGCCAGCCGATATTTGCTTATTGTTTTAATGATTACACAAAGCTTTATAGGCCTTTCTCAAAATTGAGATTTTTGTTTATAGGAAAGAAAGAAACTGATTATATATTTGGTTTAGAGCAACTTCCTTTAAAGGATGATTTACTATTCATCACTGGAGGAGAAAAGGATGTACTAAGTTTAAGTGCCAATGGCTTTAATGCGATATGCTTTAATAGTGAGACTGCGAATATTAAAACAGAAATATTATATGAGTTTTCCAAAAGGTTTAATCATATTGCAATGCTTTATGATTGTGATAAAACAGGAATAAAATCAATGGATTCAATTGTTAATCAAAATAAGCAATTAGGACTCCTTAAACTATTACTTCCATTGTCTGGTGAAAAAAATGAGAAAGATATTTCTGATTTTTTCAATTTAGGAAATTCTAAAGGTGACTTATTGCAATTATTTGTAAATGAGCTTAATAAAACTTACATAAATACAATTAATACCTTAAAAACTTGTGAAGTGAATCTTAATAATCCTCCAAAGATACAGCCTTCTATTTTGAGTATAAATGAGTCGAGTATAGGAAGCCCAGGAAACATTATTGGCATAACTGGAACGGAAGGAAGTGGTAAATCAAATTTTGTTGCTGCAATTATATCTGGCTGTTTAAATCCTATGAAAGATGATATTGATACACTTGGAGTAATAATTAACGATAATGCAAACTCGCAGGCTGTTGTAATGTTTGATACAGAGCAATCTATAGTGCAGCTACATAAAAATATCGACAGTGTAAAAAGACGTGCTGCAATAAATGATTTACCAGAATGGTTTAAGGCTTATAGCCTAGTGGCTTTGAACAGAAAGGAGCGTTTTAAAACTATCATTGAAAGTGTAGATAAGTTTTATTACGAATTTAACGGAATACACCTTATTGTAATTGATGGAATAGCAGATTTAATTAGTAGTGTAAATGACGAAGAACAATCTGTAGAATTGATAAATAAACTTTTTCAAATGGCTCATCAATATAATACTTTAATAATTTGTGTTTTGCATATGAATCCAAGTGGCATAAAATTAAGGGGGCATTTAGGCTCAGAATTACAGAGAAAAGCTTCAGGTATATTATCAGTTGAAAAGCATAAAGACCAAGATAATAGCATTGTAAAAGCTATAAAACTTCGTGAAGCAAATCCGTTAACAGTTCCCATAATACAATTTGCTTGGCAAGATTCTATTCAGCAGCATGAGTTTATTGGCTTTATGGAAAAAGGAGATTTCCAAAGCAAGAAAATTAGTAAGCTAAAAAGCTTTGCGCAACACAAATTTGCAAACAATTCGATAATACAATCGTCGGAACTAGGTGATTATTTAATGGAGCATTTTGATATTAAAGAGCGAATGGCACGCAATTATATTAAACTTATGAGAGATAACTTAATAATTAGGAAGGAAAGCAGTATGCAAAATGCGTATATTCTTGTAAACACAGCAAATTAGGACTTAAATAGAAGTCCTTAATCGTAGGTGTTTATACGGTAATATGTAGGTATAAATACAAATTTGCAGAAAAATACATAGTTTAAATAATTAGTATTAAATGATTATTTGTGAATAAATGCGCTATTGAATTAAAATTACTTATTAAAAACGTACTTATTAATAGTATATTTGCATTAATAAAATATTAGAGCAGTAGCTTTATTCTTGACTTAAAATACCACAATTGAATTGCACAAGAATTAAGTATATGCTCGCGCTTACGCGTGGGCTATTCTTATTTGTGCGTGGCCATGGTAGCCTTAAGTCAGGTAAGTAATAGGCCCACGTTTTTTTTGTGGGAAATAAAAACTAAAACCATGACCCCATGAAGATAGCTTTAATTGAACCAATGCCTATATTAAATAAAGGTATTACCCTATATTTACAACGACAGAAGAAAGTTTCCTTAGTAAAATCTTATAGTAAATTTGAGCAATTTATTTTATTCTACGCAGATGTTGATAAGTGCTTTTTTGATTTGTTTATTATTAATATAAGCACCATGAATAGGGATGATACAGAGCGTATTATGCGCCTTATTGCAACGTTTTTTACCAAGAAAGATAAAGTAGTATTAATAGTGGATAAGCTAAGTGATTTAGAGACAGATTCCATTGAGAGCAGTATAACTCTATTTAATGTTAGAGACGATATTAAACGCATAGGAAAATATATTAGTACTATTAAAAAAAGGTGTTAGTAATTAATTAAGAGAAAAAGCATTCTTGCTTTAGAATTAGTATTTTCAATTATGTAAATTATAATTGAAAATTTCTGACGCCTTAATAAAAATAGGCATGTATAAATTATCAATTTGTCATATATTTTGTTATTCCTAAAAATCATTCGCTTTTTATATACAACTACCCAAAACAAGCATTTTTAAGCTAAGAAAAGACGATACCCAACTTAAATATTGGCAATAATGAACCAAAAATCATTAAATGAGCAAAATATAGAAAAGAGTGTCGCAAAAGCTATAAAGTATCGTATTCAGCTCAGTGTCTGTACATAGAGGTTGTTTGCAAATAATAATACACTAAGTGTTTATACGTAGTCTTCTAAGTATAAACACTTATATTTTAGAAATAATCTTGATTATTTGTCAAAGTATGATAACTATTATGTAAATTTGGGTTAAGTTATTTTAATCTTAATAGGATTAAAGAATACTAGTTCATTATTTTGCTCAGTAAATTTAAAAATATGAAGAAACTAACACTAATTACATATAGTAAAGCACAACATTACCCATAGAAATACAGCCAAGTTGTATTTAATATTAACTCAATCCTGTGGAAAAACTTTATTAAAGAGTATTTACAATAGCTTGTCCTAGTAGAAATGTAATACTGGTCATTATTTTACTCATTATATTATAATTAAAAACATTTTACAATTATGAAAAATCCATTACAAATAGCAGATTACAAATTAAGAAAAGGAGAGCGTGAATATCCAATTAGAGGTGATTTCT
>QMPB01000391.1 GCA_003648395.1 Bacteroidota bacterium | reverse complement strand
ACGGGCAGGATGCCCGAGATACTGTAAACTCAAAACTATTGTATGTAACACAGTCATCCTGACCGTAGTTATTTTCCCCTAAGTAATGCGCTCATCTACGGGCAGGATACCCGAGATACTGTAAACTCAAAACTATTGTATGTAACACGGTCATCCTGACCGTAGTTATTTCCCTAAGTAATATGCTCATCTACGGGCAGGTTGCTCGTGATACATTCAAACTATAATCCCATATTTTATATTATCAAAATTAGTATATTTGCTTTTCAGAAACACACATTCATTTAGATGCAAGCAACTACAATAATTGGATTATTAGTATTCTCACTATTATTTTTACTAGAGATTAGAAATTCTAAGCGAAATATTAAAAAAGAATATAAGCTAAAAGAATATCTTTCTTTCAGAAGCAAAGCCTCATCTTATGACTTCTTTTTCTCAATAGCCACTATATTTTCAAGCAAATCACTCTATGATAAAATTGTTCAAAATAATACCATAATTTACGCTATATCAATAATTATAGGGATAGCATTTATATATTTTGGCAGTAGATACTCTCGATATTTTATTAATAAGCGCTTTTATAATAAAACACCAATGTTTTATTAAAGGGGTTCTTTGTTCCTTGTTTGTTGTTTGTTGAAATGAATTGTAAAGTGTCGTAAAATATTGAAAGGGATGGTAAAGGTGGTAAAATGTGGTAAGGAATTGTTAAGGGTGGTTTCCTCATCCTCTATTATAATCCTTTTTCCTTGTCCTTTCTCCTTTTTCCTCCTCTATCCTTTTTCCTAAAAAACACGTCACACTGAGTGATTTTTATTTTCGCAATGCAATGAAGAAAATAAAAATTGTACCGAAGTGGACGTAGTTTTTTACTCATACTTTTTACAATAAAATGTTAATAATTCGTTTATAAATAACAACTATAATTGTACGACAAACACTTATCTTTGAAACTTAATAAAAATGATTTTTTTGGAATGTTTAAACACACACAACTATATATATACCTAAGTTTTTTACTAACAATTGGCATTAGCAGTTTTGCACAAACAGATAGTGTAGAAACAATTATTATTTCGCCACAAATTCACTGGGTAGACTCGGTATTTAATTCACTTTCGGAAGACGAACGCATAGCTCAATTGATTATGATTCGTGCACATTCTAATAAAAGTAAGGCATACCATGAGCAGGTTGCTAATACTATTAGAAATCAGAAAGTTGGTGGGCTTTGCTTTTTTCAAGGTGGCCCTGCTAGGCAGATTAATCTAATAGAATACTATCAGAATATTAGCAAAACTCCTCTATTGATTGCTATTGATGGCGAATGGGGAGTTAGTATGAGATTAGATTCCTGCATAAGATTTCCTCGCCAAATGACTTTGGGAGCAATACAAAACGATAGTCTTATATACGAAATGGGGCAAGAAGTTGCCAAGCAATGTAAAGCTGTGGGTGTGGATATGAATTTTGCTCCCGTTGTTGATGTAAATAATAATCCATTAAACCCAGTAATAAATAGCAGATCTTTTGGCGAAAATCCTATTCAAGTAGCAAATAAAGCTACTATGTATATGAAAGGCATGCAAGATGAGCATATACTAGCATGCGCAAAGCATTTCCCGGGACATGGCGATACCGATAGCGATTCGCATAAAACATTACCAACTGTGCACGCTGATAGCAATAGTTTAGATTCCATTCACTTGGCTCCATTTAAAAAACTATTTGAAGAAGGCGTAACCTCTGTTATGGTAGCACATTTATATATTCCGGCTCTAGATTCCACAAAAAATCTTGCTACTACCCTTTCTCCACTTGTTGTGGATAGCTTGCTAAAAAGAAAAATGAAATTTAGAGGCCTTACAATTACCGACGCACTAGAAATGAAAGGTGTGGCAAATTATTTTAAGCCTGGCGAATTGGAGATTAAAGCTCTACAGGCAGGAAATGATATATTACTTATGCCACATGATGCTCAAACAAGTATCGATTCCATAAAAGCCGCTATACATGATGGTAGATTAGATTCAGCAGATATATATTCAAGAGTGAAGCTAATTCTTAATTTTAAATACACTGCTGGTCTTTCGCAAAAAAAAGATCTAAATACTGATTCTGCTTATAAGATATTAAATTCTAATAAAACAGAATCTTTAGTAAAACAACTTTATAGAAGTTCTATCACTCTTATTAAGAACGATAGCAATATTCTACCATTAACAACAGATTTAACTAAAAAGCTTGCTGTTGTATCCGTTGGTATATCTAATAGGAATGCCTATACAAAGACAATTTCTAAGTATCGTTCTGCCGATTTCTTTTCAATAAAGAGTAATGCTAGTAATAGTGAGCTAAATATATTGGTAGATAAACTTCAGAATTATGATTATGTTATAATGGGGATTTTCAAAACTAGCAATTCGCCTCGTCGGAAATATGGTATTTATAGCTCAACCTATAAGTTAGCCACCCAAATTTCTAGTAAAACAAATCTTATTATAGATATGCATGCTAATCCTTATGCTGCAAATAATTTTATTGATTCGAGTAGAGCTAGGGCTATATTAGTAACTTATCAAGACAATGATATAGCTATGGAGGCAGCTGCTGAAGCTATTTTTGGAGGATATATTGTAAATGGAAAACTCCCTGTAAGCATTGATAGTAATTATAGACAAGGCTTTGGCTTAGAAACCCAAAAAAAAAGACTGAGCTTCGGTAATGTTGAAGAGATTGGGCTAAATAGCACACAACTTTATAAGATTGATAGTATAATAAATAATGGAATTGAAGCTCAAGCATACCCTGGCTGCCAAGTTATGATAGCTAAGGATGGTTTTGTTTTTTATAATAAGAGTTTTGGTAATCAAACATATAAAAATAGTGTATCTATTAGTGATACAAGTATTTATGACCTAGCAAGTCTTACCAAGGTTTTATCCACCACAATTTCTATAATGCAACTTAGCAAAGCTAATAAAATAGATATTGACCAAACCTTAGGTTATTACCTTCCGGAGCTTGACAGCACTAATAAAGAAAATATTCTAATTAGGAATATAATGGCTCATCAGGCAAGACTAACACCATGGATTCCATTTTATATACATACTCTTAATAATGGTAAATTAAGTGATAGTCTTTTCCGAACAACAGCCGAAGAAGGATATACCACCAAGGTATGCGACAATATTTTTATTCTAAATACCTATGCCGATAGTATAATGACTGAGATTAAGGAATCGGATTTAAGAAAAAAGAAGAAGTATAAATATTCGGACTTAGGAATGTATTATTTGCGAAGAATAATAGAAAAGCAAAGCGGTACTAATATCGACAGCTATATACAAAAGAATATATATGAGCCACTGGGATTGCAAACCATTGGATATTTGCCATTAGACAGGTTCCCAAAAGCACAGATATGTCCTACTGAAGAAGATAGTTATTTTAGAAATATGAGAATACAAGGATATGTCCACGATCAAGCAGCAGCAATGATGGGAGGCGTTGAAGGTCATGCGGGGCTTTTCTCCAATAGCCGTGATATAGCAATACTCTCAGAAATGCTTTTACAAGGAGGAATATATGGCAACGATACTATTATCGACAAAGAGATTCTTGAAGATTTTACACGACAGCAATTTCCGTTAAATGATAACCGCAGAGGCTGTGGATTTGATAAGCCGCTTCCAAATCACGAAGAAGGAGGCCCAACATGTAATTTAGTATCTTCGCAAAGTTTTGGACATAGTGGGTTTACTGGAACATATTTCTGGGTAGATCCTGAATATAAGATTGTTTATGTATTTTTATCGAACAGAACCTATCCCGATTCTGAAAATTTTAAACTAATAAAGATGGATATAAGAACCAATATCCAAAAGGAGATTTATAAGCTTTTTCTTTCTGACGAAGAAATTAAAGAAGCACAAAAAGAAATATTATGACATACTCAAGAGACGAAAAAAAGATAAGAGAGCTTAAAATTGCTTTTGAGCAAAAGACTTGGCAAGAAACTAAGGCTAATGACTCTTGGTCGGTTTTTAAAACCATGTCGGAGCTAGTTGAAGGATATGAAACATTAAGTAAAATTGGGCCATGTGTTACTATTTTTGGATCGGCACGTACTAAGCTCGACAATAAGTACTACCTAATGGCAGAAGAAATTGCTTATAGAATTACCAGATTAGGTTTTGGAGTTATCACAGGTGGTGGTCCTGGTATTATGGAAGCAGGAAATAAAGGCGCACATTATAGTGGTGGCATTTCGGTGGGTTTAAATATTGATTTACCTTTTGAGCAACATGAGAACCCCTTTATTGATAGAGATAAATTCTTGAATTTCAATTATTTCTTTGTTCGCAAGGTAATGTTTATGAAATATTCGCAGGGATATATTGTTATGCCTGGTGGCTTTGGCACTCTTGATGAACTTTTTGAAGCAATTACTCTAATTCAAACTCATAAGATGATTAAATTTCCGATTATTATGGTCGGTAAAGATTATTGGGGTGGATTGATAGACTGGTTTAAAAGCACTATGTTAGCTGCAGGTAATATTGCAGAAAAAGATCTTGAATTATTTAAACTAGTAGACACTGCCAAAGAAGCTGTTAATGAGATACAGGAATATTATAAAAACTCTAACCTAAAACCTAATTTCTAATGCGTAAAAAAATCTGTATTATTGATTTGGAACTATTATCAATTGAAGGCGATGGTTTTCACTTGATGGTAGGTGCAAAGATAGGACGTAATAAAGTACGCCTACTTGTTGATACTGGAGCTAGCAAAAGTGTTTTTGATAAAGAAAGATTATCGGATATACTTGGTATTGAGGACTTTGAAAATATGGAACAACTTAGTACTGGTCTAGGAACTAGCACTATGCAAAGCCAAATGACAGAAGTTAGAACTTTTTCTATTGGCAGTATAAAGATAAAAAATTCACAAGTAGTAGTTATGGATTTATCACATGTAAATGAATCCTACGCTGCACTTGGCGATAAAGGTATTGACGGTGTTTTGGGTAGCGATTTTTTAGAATATCATAATGCAGTAATTTATTATAAAAAACCTAGGCTAAAGTTGTACTATTAAGGGGAATTAGGAATTAGCCTACCTAACGGAAGTCAGGGAATTAGGAATTAAGAATGGAGAATTAGGAATGTAGAATT
>QMPB01000390.1 GCA_003648395.1 Bacteroidota bacterium | reverse complement strand
TGCGTATTGAAACTGAAGGCAAATAGAAATAATAAGCCCACGTAAAAATACATATGCCAATTTCTGGAATTGTATTTATTTTTCATAGAAATGTGATTTAGGTAATTATAATTTTTTATTTGATTACAAATGTAATATATACCACACCCAAATTGATATAGGTAAATTACCTATTTTGCATATTTTTCATAGGAATATTTAGATGTTTATACTTAGCTAATGATATGTATATAATTGTTATACTGTATTTTATGAGTATAGCATTTGTTTAAAATACACCTTTACAGTATAAAAATAAATTAAGGGGTTATATACCTAGAATTAGGTAGTCAGAAATAATGGAAAATACGTTAAGTGTTGACAGTAACGGTATTACCTATTAAAATAAAACTTGTAAAACCTAGTGATTTAAAAAACATAAAAACTCTAAACAAAAGTTGTTTAATAGAATCTTTTCATAAAAAATAACGAAACATTTACCAATGCAATTAATACCATTATACTTACAAAACTTACTGTTTTAAGATCTTTTGGGTGGATAATACTTTATTATTATCCATAATTTGTATAAAATAAATACCTTTATCTAATTCTTGAAGATTTATTATGCCCGATTTAATAATTATTGCTGACTGAACTAATTTTCCCTCAATATTATAAATCATAATATTAGTATCACTAATACTATTATCAAGATCTACAGTTATAAAATCAGAAAATGGGTTTGGATAAATATTGACTTTTGTGCTTTTTACTTGCTTAGGTATATTGCTTATCAAAGGGTTGAAAAGCCAAATATATGCATTGGGGAATTCTCTGCGCCAATACCATTCGCTATGTTGGCCATCGGCATGGGTTACATATTTTATTTCTGAATTAGTAAATCCGGCATTCAATAGAGTAGATTTCATTTGGCTAAGCTTAGGAATCATACTTGCGCTTTCTTGCTGTCCGGCCATTAGGTAAAAACTCATATCATACTGCTTTCCTTTATTCTGAACATGGGTATAAGCACTATCCGAAAACCAAAATGAAGGCGAAAAAACACCTACTTTGCTAAATACATCTTGATGCTCTATGGCAGCATAAAAAGAGATTAAGGCACCCAAGGAACTACCCATAATTCCTGTATTATCTCTTTCAGTTTTTGTTCTATAATTACTATCAATATGTGGTTTTAGCGTGGATACAATAAAGTCGGTATATTCATCGCCTTGACCACCACCATACTGTGTATTTATCCATGGCGAATATTCATCAATTCTGTAACCACCACCATTATCAATACCTATAATTATAACCCCATTATCGCCATCGTCGAATAATGAATTTAACGATTCGTCAACTTCCCATTCGCCAGAGAAACTTGTATTCGCATCAAAAAGATTTTGACCATCTTGCATATACATAACGGGAAAGCTATCGGTAGTTTGAGAATAATTTTCTGGCAAATAAACCCAAATCCTTCGTGTACGTCCGAGTTGTGGAATACTGAAATTAGCATCCATAATAAAAACATTATCTGCAGCGGTTCCACTACTGCTACCACCATCCTTCCAGCCGGCAATACTAAGATTAACAGATTGTAAACCTCCTGAGTAATTTAAAATTCTATTGGATATCTCGCCACCTTGAGAAGTGCCTTCCACGGTAGCCCAATCGCCACGAGTAAACTTAAATTCAATATTGCCAGTGCTTGGCGAAAAAGTAATTTGATATGTTCCGTTTCCATTGTCAGTTAGTATATAATTAGTATCACTAGGATTCCAACTATTAAAACTACCCGCAATATAAATATCTGCTCCCGCAGGTGTGTTTGCAGGGATAGATGTTATGTTTATAGTTAGCTGAGCAAAAGCAGTCTTACTTAACAGCATTGTAAGCATTATGGTAATAAATAATGGAGATAATTTCATTGTTTCTATGGTTCTTATTGTCAATAAATATTTATTCTTTTAGACAATCCATTTGATAATTAAAATTTTGGAAACCCCAAGACTCACATACAGAAAAGGCAATCTAAGGAAAGTATTAATATTTAGACTTTACTCTTGTCGCTAACATTCCATAATGCAATTGTAGATGCTGCAAAAAATAATACTAAAATCAGATTTAAAAATCCTCCCATAATTACAATTCTAATACTTCCCGATAAATAATTCCCAATTATCCCTTGAAATAAGAAAGGAGTTAGCGGGAAAAATAGTATAATCCACCTCGGATATAAAGTTTTTTTCTTCCAAACTTGGTAAATAAAGAGCCCAGATAAAAGTGCAAAAATTGGATAAATAAACAACCTTAGCACCTGATTAATATCTGTTGCGAGGGCGGTTGCTATCTCAATATCAAGTTGATTTTGAACTGCAAGTTTTGCTGTTACTGCAATACCAATATATGCAGCATGTATAATTCCATAGGAAATTAATATACCTGCAAAACTTACCAATACAGTATTTCGCACAACTGGTTTTGTAGGCTCAAATGCATAATAAACCTGTCCCAAGCCAAATAAGTAAAACCAGCTTGCTAGCAATGCCGAAATTCCACTTAACATAAGTCTAAGGTCAGAGGCATTACCCATATTTAGTTTAAGATCTGTATTATTTGGGTCATAATAGAATAACATATCTCCTGCAAATAAAATCAGGCCTCCTAATAAGCCTAATAAGCCCATTGCTCTTAGCCAATTCTTGTTTATTTTCATAATCATTTATTAAATATGTATTTATAAATATCTAAGGGAGACCATCCATCTTCGCATTAAGCCCTTTTAATATATTTATTTAAAATTATTTTTATCCCATCAATTCACTTTTCAATCTAAGGTAATTCCAAATTCTTTTAACAGTATGATATCTAACTGCTTAATATCTGATAGTAATTCTAAATAATTTTTATTAATTGTATTTCCAGCAGTCTTTTTATGCAAAATCTTTTTCAATTCTACTATTTTGAAATAAAATGAAGAAGATTGCAGTTCAATTTGTAGTATTGCAATCTTCTTTTCTATGTCAATTTTTTGTTGTTTTATCAGGTCAACAATCTCAATAGCCGAATAAAAATCCAACTCCTTTCTCTCAAAAGATTTTAAAAGTTTGCATTTAAAAATATCACATTGCTTTGGTCTATTGGAATAAATATTGCACCCATCAGATAAGCTATTACATGGGTGAAGAATAAATCCTTTGCCATCCGCTTCCTCAATATCCATAAGCTCTCTCATAATAGGCAGCTCTTCACTACTTAACTCTACAAAGCCAATCAGAGTACCATCACAGCATAGACCACAAGGCACACAAATATTCGATAAATCATTCATATTTATATATTTATCTCTTTAAAATTACAAATAATGTTTTAAAATAATATTATTTCCAACATTCCACAACCACAAATCTATTACTTTCTGCTACTATTTTTGTATTTGAGAATATGGATTTAAGAAAAGGAATATAATTAAGATGGCGATTATAAACCACTATCATTCTACCGCCTGTCTTAAGTACCAAAATTGATTTGCGAAATAAATTTAATGAGATTTCTGTATTTTCTTCATGCTCAAAATGAAATGGAGGATTACTAATAATCATATCCATTGATTCCTCGCTTATGGATTCCATATTTGCATCCTGATAAAAATGGATATTGTCGCCTTCGAAATTTAATTTTGAAGATTCTATTGCCAAAAATGAGTCGTCAACCAAATGCAATTGTGGCAGTTCCCAGTTTTTGCTTTTATATAATTCGTTAATATGATTCGCGATAACACCATTGCCAGAAGCCAAATCCATTATTTGTAATTCAGCTTTATTTACATGGATATTCTCTAGCAAATAGCGTGTTGCTACATCTATTTTAGAAGAAGCAAATACACCATAGTATTGCTTAAGATATAATTTTTCATTTATCTTTACTTTATTAATTAGCTCATGCTTAGTAATAGCTTTTTTGCCTTTCATAAATATCAATCGAGCCTTCTTTTTAGCTTTTGATTGTTCTACTTCCTCAAAATATTCCTTGGCAATTTCTATCATTTGCTTATTGAAATATTTGGTCATAAAACCAGCTGTAACTTCAATATCATCATCACTATTCTCGCAAATTTGCTCCAAATACAAGCTATAAAGCTCCATGGATTTTGGAATTTTTATGATAGCTTGCTTTACTTTATTGGGGAAAGCTGATAATGGATTTACGAAATCATCCTCAGAAATTATAAAATCATTCTCTTTTAGATTATATTCAATTGCAAGTTTCTGACTTTTGAAATCAATAATACAAATAGGTTTTAGATTATTCAAATGACAACTTAGGTAACCAAATCTATCATTGATAATTGCAGCTTGCAAATTATTATCTTTTTCTTTATGATAACTCACAATAAGTTCATCAGCAGCATTCCATGCCTGTAAAGATTTGTTTTTTGTAAAGGGAAAACGGTTTGTTTTCATGTGTTTTATATATATTTATCGTTAAGAAATCAGTTCAAATATCTCTTTCTTTAGAGTAGGTAAATGCCTAATAATAGTTCCCCAAATTATTTCATTATCAATTTTATCATATCCATGAATAACTCTGTTTCGCATAGAAATAATATGTTTTTTAGATGAAATGGATATTGTTTTATCAATTTTGTCAATTCGGCTCATCGCTTCACCAATAATTTCAAATTCTCTTTCTACAGCTCTTCTCAGCATTTTATTACTAAGATAATTATTGAAATTATTTTCTTTACCTATAAAATCCTCTATGGAAGCTATAGACTCTTGAATATCATATAAATATTTATTTATTTCAATTTCCATAAATAAGCGTTTTTGTTTTATTAACCGATTTAATGAAATATGGGTTGGCCAATGATTTATCTGTAACTAAATCAACACTTCTATTGAATAGTTTTTCTAATTTTTCAATCAATAAAAAGTAATTATCAGCATATTCTCCATAATCATGAATTTTATTAAATGAAATCAGTAAATCAATATCACTTTCATTATTAAAATCAGGAGTCATGACTGAGCCAAATGCAAAAAGTGTATTAACATTATATTTATTACACAATGCATTAATTTGTTTAAGATTAGTTGTTATTATTTCATTCATTACAAATTATTTTACAAAGTCAAAGGTAATCAATAATTATTATCGAATAAGTAGAACTTTTTTGTCAGTAGTAAAAGCGATACTATCAAATATATTCCATTTGTTT
>QMPB01000389.1 GCA_003648395.1 Bacteroidota bacterium | reverse complement strand
GTGTCAAGACAAAATGAAAAGAAAATATTTATATTTTTTTTATTTTTATAAAAACACGCTCGAATACTTTATTGATTTGGAATTATTAATTGATTATAATCACATTAAGCAACACGCTTAGAGTAAAATAGTTATAAAGATTTATTATTTTTATAATTTAATGAATATTAATAAAAATAATTCTTAATTAGCTACTTAGATTTAAGTGCGAAACTTCAGTAAATACGACAGTATAACCTAAGTGACCAGGGCAAACTCATACTCTTATTATTATGTGTATTTGTTTATTTGATATTTGTTTATTTTCTATTTACTTATCCGTTAACACTTTATCAGATATACTAATGTAAACACATATATTATGCTAAAATAATATTTAGAGTTTTTATTAAACTATTCCTCAAATAAACTTTAAACAATTATAATACAATTATTTATCTGATTTTTATTATTACATCAAATTCTTACTATAAAAGTATGCGCTTGCCCTGCTTAAGTGACTATTTTACTTGCCAATTTTATATTTTAGATGCTCATGGCCCTCCAGATATCTTAAAAATGCATCAGGTTCAACTTTAAAGCCCTTTGGACCTAATTCAATAGTGCTTTCTCCATTCTGTATATATAGGTGTAAAGCGCAGCTGCCAGGGTGTTCTTTTACTTTACTAATAAATTCATTATTAAAGTTCTTATTAATGTTTTTCAAGAAAACCCTAATATTAATTTTTTTAGTTCTATCAGTCAGAACATCACCTAGCATTGATATCTCAGAAATATTTAGCTCAGACTTGCTTTTATCTCTATATGAGTCTTTTATAACAGCTTGTACATATACAAAGTTATTGAGTTGTAGCAAATGATGATATTTTAGAAAATTCTCTGTAAAAAGTGCAAAGTCAATTGTTCCTTGTTTGTCTTCTACCGAAAAGAATCCGTATTTATTTCCTGTTTTTTGTGACTCTCTAATTGTTGCACTTGTTACTACTCCTGCAAAATTAACTGGGCCATGTTTTTTGTTAATAATAAGATCCTGAATTTCAACAGTATTATTATTTACATAATATTTTACTGTAGGCGCATATGTATCAAGTGGGTGACCACTAAGAAAAAAGCCTATTAAGTCTTTCTCCAAGTTGAGCTGTTTTATATTACTCCATTTTTCGCATTCTGGAAAATCAGGATTTTGTATTTGCACCTCTTCCATATCTCCAAAAAGTGAAGCCTGAGAAGAGTTTGCAGTAGCTTGTACACTATTTCCATGCTTTACTAATCTCTCAATAAAAGTCATGTTTTCGTTATATGGTGCAAAAAACTGGGCTCTATGTTTACTAGGATGCAATTCGTCAAAAGCTCCTGCCATTGCAAGTGCTTCAATAGCTTTTTTATTTACAGCCCTTAGGTTTATTCTTGCCAAGAAATCAAATATATCTGTGAATGCGCCATTTTGCTTACGTTCCTCAATAATTGCCAATACGGCTGCTCCACCAACACCTTTAATTCCAGCCATTCCATAACGTATTTCTCCCTCATCATTTACCGTAAAATCAGAATAACTCTCGTTTAACTGTGGTCCAAGAACTTTTATCCCCATCCTATTGCACTCATTAAGGTAGGTTGTAAGCTTGCTTAGATCTTTAAGCTCGTGGCTCAAAACTGAGGCCATAAACTCAGCAGGGTAGTGTGTTTTAAGATATGCCGTTTGATACGAAACGTATGAATAGCAAGTGGCGTGTGACTTATTAAAAGCATATTTTGCAAAAGCTTCCCAGTCTTTCCATACTTTTTCTACTATCTTTAAATCATGACCATTTTTTTCGCAACCTTCTAAGAAAAGTACTTTTAGCTCATCCATCATGGCTATAATCTTCTTTCCCATTGCTTTTCGCAATGAGTCGGACTGTCCACGAGAGAAGCCTGCAAGCTTTCTAGATAAAAGCATGACTTGCTCCTGATATACTGTAATTCCGTATGTTTCAGAAAGGTATTCATCCATGCCGGGTAGGTCGTAGTGTATTTCCTCTCTGCCATGTTTTCTGTCGATAAAACTATCGATATACTCCATTGGACCTGGGCGATATAGAGCATTCATGGCAATTAAATCCTCAAATTTTGTAGGTTTTAAATTGCGAAGGTGCTTTCGCATTCCCTCAGATTCAAACTGAAATAATCCTGAAGTTTCGCCACGACTATATAGCTTGTAAGTAGCTTCGTCGGTAAGTGAAACATTCTCAATATCTACTTCAATCTTTTTGGATATTTTAATATTTTCAAGTGCATCCTTAATTACAGTAAGTGTCTTTAATCCAAGGAAATCCATCTTTAAAAGGCCTACATCTTCAATAAAGTGGCCATCGTATTGCGTGGCATAATCCAATACTCCATCTTTAACATTGGCTATTGGAACATAATTATCCATATCCTCCTTGCTGATAATTATTCCGCAAGCATGTGTTCCTGTACTTCGCACCGAGCCTTCAAGTTTTCTTGAGTACTCCAAAACTGAGCGAATTTCGTCAGTTCCATTATCAAGTTCTTCCTTTAACTCTGGCACCTGCGCAAAAGCTTTTGTGAGATTTGTGCCTGGTTTGTCTGGTACCAATTTAGCTAATCTATCAGCCTCAGGTAAAGGTAGTTTCTGTACTCTACTTACATCTCTAATTGAAGACTTTGCCGCCATCGAACCAAAGGTTATTAGGTGGGCAACTCGCTTTGCTCCATACTTTTCTTTTACCCATTTCAGAACTTTCTCTCTTCCCAAATCATCAAAGTCAATATCAATATCTGGCATTGATATACGATCAGGGTTTAGGAAACGTTCAAAAAGTAGATTGTATTTTATGGGGTCGATATCTGTTATTCTCAAACAATAAGCAGCAGCGGAGCCAGCAGCACTACCACGGCCAGGACCCACCGAAACGCCCATATCACGGGCTGCCTTTAAGAAATCCCACACAATAAGAAAATAACCAGGGAATCCCATTTTTTTAATGGTTTCTAGTTCAAAATCAAGCCTCTCAACTACTTCGGCATTAAGGTCGTCTCCCCATCGCATCTTTGCACCTTGGTATGTGATATGACGCAGATACTCATCCTCTGATGTAAAAGGCTCAGGAAGAGCAAAATCGGGCATAATAGGCTTGTGATTCAGCTCAAAAATCTCTATCTTATCATTTATTTCTTGTGTATTGCGTATGGCATCGGGTATGTCACCAAAAATATCCTTCATTTCTTGGCGAGTTTTCATCCACTCTTGACCCGTATATTTCACTCGGTTGGGATCTTCAATATCTTTCCCCATATTCAAGCATACAAGCCTATCGTGAGCCAATGAATCTTCCTCATTTAAATAATGAACATCATTAGTTGCAATAATCTTAATGTTATTCTTTTCGGCTATTTCTATTAATTGCTTATTTACAAAATTCTGATCCTTAATGGTTTCAGTATTCATATCTGCATCGGTAGCTTTGTGGCGTTGAAGCTCGATATAGAAATCATCGCCAAATATCTTCTTAAATCTTATTGCAGTTTTCTCAGCTTCTTCAAATGTTGATGTGGTGATTTTTTTTGCTATTTCTCCTCCCAAACATGCCGAAGTTGCAATTATGTTCTCATGATATTTTTCTATCAACTCCCAGTCGATCTTAGGCTTATGATAAAAACCTTCCGAAAAAGCTAAACTTGATAAGCGAATAAGATTTTTGTAACCAGCCTTATTCTTTGCCAAAAGTATTAAGTGGTAACTGCCTTTATTTGCTGGATTTTTATCGTGACGAGTGTTTAAAGCTACATAAGCTTCCATTCCCAGAATTGGCTTTATCCCAGCCTTAGTTAGCGAATTATGAAAATCCTTAACTCCATACATATTTCCATGGTCGGTAATGGCAACTGCGGTTTGCCCATCTTTCTTAGCTTTTTGGGCTATAGTATTTACTTTGGTCATCCCATCCAAAATGGAATATTGTGTATGTAGATGTAAATGAGTGAAATTTGGTAGCTCGTCATCCTTAAATGGAACCTGATTGCTTAAAAAACTTGATTCAGTATCTGATTCTTGCTTTTCGCTTTCATCATCTTTGGCAAAGCTATCGTTACTGTATGGTTGTGTGTTCAGGCCAATGGGCTCAATGGGAGAGGGGTTTGCTTTCTTAAATTGTTGTAACTCTTTCTCGGTAATTTGTAGTTTATCAATACTTATTACCGATATTCTTACTAATTCTAAAAAACAACGAGTTGTTGCTTCCACATCAGCCGCCGCATTATGAGCCTCTTCAAAGTTAACGCCAAATAGTTTTTCGTGAACTTGGTTTAATTTAGGATATTTAAAACTTTTTCCACGACCAGGAATAGCACAGAAGTTTGTGGATAATTTCATAGTATCCAAACTTTGTACTTTCTCAAGTGGGCTAATTATTTGTTTTCTGTAAAATTCTGCTCCAACAATATTAATGTCAAATTCTACATTATGACCAACAACAGATTTGCATTTCGAAACTGATTCCGTAAACTCTTTTAGTACAAGCTTTAGTTCAATTCCTTGCTTAATAGCTCTTTCGGTAGTTATACCGTGGATTTTTACGGTTTCGTATGGTATTTCGTAACCCTCAGGCTTAATTATAAAGTTTTTAACTTCCAATAATTTACCCTCCACATCATGTACTTGCCAAGCTAATTGAACCATTCTTGGCCAATTGTCACTATCGCTTAGTGGTGCATTATAACTCTTTGGTAATCCTGTAGTTTCGGTATCGAAAATTAAAAACATATTGTAATATTATATTGTTGAATAAGGTTTGTAAAATTAGTAAAAATGAGTCTTTAAAAAATAGGTTGTTGATAAAAGCTAACAAAAAAATAGGGGAGTATTTTTATGAATAAAATCAATAGTTTCAGTCCCCCGCTATTCAATTGCTTCGTTGTTCCTTTTTCAAAGGAGGACTTAGGGTTTATTAAAATTCAAAACCTTACTTGAGCTCGTACTGAGTATATCCAAAATAGAAAGAGGCTGGTGTTTTTTTGACTATATATGTTTGTTATAAATTAATAATTACTGAAAAATTAAAGACTTTCTGATTTACAGGTTTGTAATTGGACTTATGAGTAAATTTACATTACCTAATAACTATCAAAGTCAAGCTATGTATTATGAATATAATTACGATGGAGTAATACATTCACTGCCAGTTAGTATTACTGATGCTTTTGGATAT
>QMPB01000388.1 GCA_003648395.1 Bacteroidota bacterium | reverse complement strand
ACCATCACCAAAATTCCATGTCCAACCTGTTGGAGCACCTGTAGATGCATCTGTAAAAGTAGTATTTAGGCCCTGAACTGATAAGCTAAATGAAGATTGACAGCCTGAAGGATTTCCACCTGTACCAACATAAACCATTTGTGTAATTAAATCACTACAATTAGTTCCTGCAATTAGTAAAGTTACAGTATACATCCCTTGTGTTGCATAATTATGCGAAGGATTTTGAGTAGACGCTGTTGAGCCATCACCAAAGTCCCATGACCAAGATGTAGGACCTCCTACTGAAGCATCGAAGAAATCAATACTGTTAGTAATATTACTATCAGGCACATAATAGAAAGCGGCCATACAGCTAGGTATATTATTTCCAACATAAATAGTAAAAGAAATACTATCAGTACATAAAGCACTACTTATTACTAGGCTTACACTATAACTGCCATTAGAAGCATATGTATGTGTTGGATTTTGCATACTTGATGCAGTACCATCGCCAAAAAACCACGCCCAACTAGTTGGATTACCCGTAGAAAGATCCATGAAATTAATTACTAATGGATTCAATGTGTCTGGATTATCAATAAACATTGCTGAACAGCCCGTCGGATTTGAAGTACAAATAGTGAAATTTGCAGTACCCGTATTAGAGGCAACATATACTGATTGAAAGTTTTGTTGACAATCATAAGTATATACCATAAACCCCATTGAACTGCTAGGCACATTTGCAAAAGAATAAGCACCACTGCCAGTAGTATAGGTAGAAGAAGAATAAGGGTTCATACTATCATTATTCATAATATGAACTTGCTGATTAGCAATAGCAGCACCATTTAGATCTGTAACTGTACCACTAATTGTTTGCGCACTTAATCCAAGTGTCGCAATAATTAGAATTGTTAAACTTAGTAATTTTTTAATCATGACAAAGGTGTTTTAATGATTTATATATTAATTAATTATTTTTCTAGAGCCTCTTTTTATAGCTCTATATTAAAGATACTTTTTACAATAAAGGTTGCATTACTTCTTTAAAATCTTTTTAGAATAAATCTCATAACCATCAGAGAGAGTAATAATATAAAGGCCTGGCTCATTATTATAAAAATCTATATTACAGTTATAATCACCATGCAATACCATCTTTTTAGAGTATATATTTATTCCTAGAGTATTGTAAATATCTATAATAATCTCATTCCCTTGTAGTCCACTAATATACAAGTTTAATTTTTCATTAACAGGATTTGGGTAAACATCAAATGTAATTAAGTTCTCATCTCTTCTAATTGATGTAGAGTAAGAATTACTATCAAGCTGTATCTCTATATTACCAACACTAGGTGTATTTGCATTCAATAATACTTCTATATCCAAAGTATTAATATTTATAAGCTCTGGACGTATATAGTAAGTCCCATACACTAACGAATCAAAAGAAAAATCTCCAGTACTATTTGGCTGAATACACCCTATTAAGTTCTTATTATAATTCATTAAATACAATACTTGCTCTGAAACATCAATCCCCATATTATTAATTATTGATCCCGAAATTTCGCTAGAGCCTTTGCTTATAATAACATCAGGTTCTTTAAGATTAATATTTGCAAGCTGCAGGGTTGAGCTAAGCTCCAACACTTCAGCATTCTCCCAACTAATTTCCTGAAAATTTGGATTTTGTGATGCCCAAGTATTAAAATATTTTCCATATTCATTAGATGATTGGGGAATAATACACTTAATATAATAGTTGCCATAGGCTATATTATCGAAAATGAAATATGTACTTACATTATTTGAATCAGGTATTAATACAGTACTCTCTACTAAAGTAAGGTTACCATTTATTGGATTCTTTGCATATAAAAAAATTTCTCCAATATCAAGGTAATCACTTCCTGCAAAAACATAACCATAAATGTTTCCCATAGGATAAGGCTGCCCTATCAAAACAAAATCTGAGTATACGGCAACACAAGTATCTTGGCCAGATACAGTGTATGATGTTAATACTACATTATAATTGCCATTATTAGAATATGTATGAGAGACAAGACTTGCCAATGACATTTGAACATTACCATCTCCAAAATCCCAGAAATAATAATCGACAACCCCATTATTAAATGGAACAAAATCTACAGTCATTCCATTAACAATACTAATGAAAGATGTACTACATGTATCCATTACTATAATAGCACAAGCAGTATCAGCACAGTTCATATTTCCTATAATTTGTAAACAAACTGTATCTACTGAAGGAGAAGAAAATGTATATGTAAAATCAAGCTGTTGGCTTACTACAATCCCATTTACACTCCATGTATTGGATATATTATTAGTTGATTGATTAACAAAATGATAGGTATTTGTATTTAGACTATCTACAAAATACATAAATTGTGCTTGGCAAGATGGCGATACTCCATTACAAATCTGAAAATCATAGCCTATACCTCCTGGCATATAAGTAAGTAATGTATGCATAGTACTATTGCAATCAATAACCGTTATTGTGGCATTTGCATATTGTGATATAGCTGGGTCAGAAATAGAAAATGAATAATCTCCTTGTATATTTGTTTGAACAGAGTCCGTACTCTGAAACATATTTATACTATCGCTAACAGAGATATAAACCCAATGGCTATCAATAGGCGCATTACTCAAATCTGTAACATTTCCACTTACATTAAGTGTAGCCCCATAAGAAGAGCTTGAAACTATTAACAATAAAATTATTTTAAGTATTCTCATAATTATCGTATTGTATATCGTAAACCTAAAGAAAAGCGCATTTGATACATTTTGTGATTTTCTATATATTTTTTATCAATAATTGAATTCAGATTATAGTATAATTCAGGTCGCACAAAGATAATATTAGATCGGCTTAATTTATAACCAGCACCTAAACTTAATACTGCATTGAAAATATCCTTCTTAATAAGCGAATTATTTTCATTCATAGGTATCATTTCTCCATTCTCTGGTTCAAGTACATATGCATTACACTTTACTATATGCGACCATGAAACTCCTGCTGCAAAATCAAATACAAATGATTCCATATCAAATTCACGACCAACAAGCAAAGGTATATTTATTACTGAATACTCATTTTTATATTCGTAATTATTTATTACTCTAGCTGTATCATACTCTGCAACTGAGTTTTGATTTGTTGTTTCCACAACAGATTGCTCATATATCGGGATGGAGTCTATTCCTCCACCTACGTTAGTATTCCAACCTGTTATTATTTGAGTATAACTTCTACTAATAAAAGTATAATTATATACTGTTGAATCTACACTTATAGACGATGTATTATAGAAATAATGCTCAGTATATTTATTATAATTTAATCCCAAACGAACAAACCAATTATCCTTATATACATTTATATTTGTTCCAAAATTATAATCTAATGCAGTAGAGTTTTTATTAAAATCTTTATCATAGCTATTTGTAGGATCTAGCTTAATCTGTGAATAGTTATACTGCCCACCTAAGAAGAAGTCATAATTATAATGAATAACACTTCTTTTAGAACCAATAGGTCTTATTGGTTCCATTTCAACATTAACCTTTGTATTATTACTATAGTCATGTTTCAATAATGGAACACTAATTAATTCAGCTTCTTTATTATAAACAGGCTTTTTTTCTCTAAAATTAATTCTATTATCTATATTTAAAGATACAAGTTCTGAGGTGCTATTATTCACAGAAGATGTATTATTTTCTCGTAATACTTCATCAACTATCACTGTCGTTTTAATTAAATTAGCATTCACTGAAGTACTAATTTCTTTTTCTTCATTTCTTACTATAGTATTATTAAATGCTGTAGTATTACTTTTCTTTAAGTTATTCTGTTTTTCTGATTCTATATTATTATTAATCTGTTTTGTTATAGCTACAATATTTGTTTTTGTTTTATTATCATTTTCAGCTTGTTTTTTTTGAGCATTTGTCGTATTATTAGATTCAGTGTTAACTATTAATTCAGTCTCTCTTATATTTACTAAATTATTATCTATTATTTCATTAGAATTAACAAAAAGAGTAAGAGCAATAATACTAACAATTGCAATTACAGAACCAATAATAGCAGAGCTCTTAGTAGCATATAAGGCCACTAAGCTAGTATTAATCCGTATCCACAGTTTTGAGGATGGCTTTTCTGCACTATAGTCATTAAAGGTATCTTTTAATGACTTTTCAAATTCATCAAATTCCTTCATATTTATTTTCTTTTAATTTATTATCTTTATAATCATTTATACTTTTCTTAAGCTTACTTTTAGCTCTAGAATACTGAGATTTAGAAGTACCTTCAGAAATATTTAATAGTTCTGCTATTTGTTTATGGCTATATTCTTCAAATACGTATAGGTTGAATATTAACCTATAACCTTCAGGTAGTTTTTGAATGAAATCTAAAATAGTTTTTGTAGATATTCCTTCAAAACTAACATCATCCGTAGAAGCTAAATCACTTATATAATCAAGTTCATATTTTTCGTGTCGTTTAAATGAAATATTTCTATTTCTTAAGAATTGTAAGGCTTCATTCATAATAATTTTTTTCATCCAACCTTCAAAAGAGCCTCTTCCTGCTTGGTCTATTTTGGTGTAAATTTTAATAAATCCCTCATGTAAAACATCTTCTGCTTCAGATTTATTTTTAGTATAGCGCAGGCATATGCCAAGCAACATAGGAGCATATATTTTATACACCTTTGATCTTGCTTTATAACTCCCTTTTTTACAAGCCTTTAAAAGCTTCTCTGTCTCGATAGTGGTCAACATTCCCTGCATCTACGTATATGATGCACTAAGATATAAATAGTTGCACGAAGGATAACACTTTTTTATTAAATATTTCATATAAAAAAGCCGCACTCTAATTAAAGAATGCAGCTTATATATCAATTGCAACGATGCTGACGCTATCGGTCCAGCATCCTGATACTGACGATTCTGTCAGCATCCTAACATTTATCGTCAGGACCTACTTTTGAACAACTAAATTTTTACTTTAGCCTTGTTATTTTTTTTGCTTTTAGCCTTGTTTTCAAACCTCTAGCCTTTTTTTGAGCATAAAAAAAGCCCCACCCTGTTTCCAGAATGAGGCTATATGTCTGTGGCGACGACCTACTTTCCCACAACTAAATGCAGTATCATCGGCGCAGGTAGGCTTAACTTCTCTGT
>QMPB01000387.1 GCA_003648395.1 Bacteroidota bacterium | reverse complement strand
TGTTAGAATAGAACTTCTTAAGAGAACACAAAAACGCAGCAATGATATTATCTTCTCGGAGCTTTTATATTGGTATTCAATTCAGAAAAAGGATTTTGACATAGCACTTATTCAATCAAAAGCATTGGATAAGCGACTCAATGAGCAAGGTGAGCGAGTTTATGAATTATCGAATATATTGATGTCGAATAAAGAATGGGTATTGGCTGTGGATGCTTATAATTATATTATTGCGCTGGGGCCTGAGTCTATTTATTATATGAATTCTGAAATAATGATTCTGGATGCAAAATTTGGGATGATAATAAATGATAAAGACTATGTGCAGCAAGACATTATTGACTTAGAGAAAGATTATCAGATTCAGTTAAGAGCATTTGGTAAAAATTCCACCACGGTAAAATCTATGATGAATCAGGCGTATATTCAGGCATATTATTTAAATAACCTAGAGTCGGCAAAAGAAATATTATCAGAGATTGGCTATATTCCTAATATTTCAAAAAAACAGAAGGCAGAGGCAAAATTACAGCTTGCTGATATTACTTTGTTCTCTGGCGAAAAATGGTCGGCCAGTTTACTTTATAAGCAAGTGGAGAAAGAAAATAAAAATGAGCCAATAGGATATTTGGCAAAATATAGAGCTGCCAAATTCTATTATTATGTTGGCGAAATGGAATGGGCAAAATCACAGTTGGATGTTTTACGAGGAGCTACTTCTAAGCTTATTGCAAACAACTCGATGGAGCTATACTTGCTTATACAAGAGAATATTAGCATCGATAGTTCTTATGATGCTCTAAGTATGTATGCCGAAGCTGATTTATTGCATTATCAGAAAAAATACAAATTGGCGAATCTCAAATTGGACACTTTGCTAGATATATTTCCTTATCATGTAATTACTGATGACGTATATTTCAAAAAAGCTAAGATTGCAATGGATGAGCAAAAATATGAAGTAGCAGATTCGCTTTTTGATATTACCGTTTCTTACGCTCCATTTGGACCTTTAGCCGATAATGCTTTAATAGAAAGAGCGCATCTTTATGATAATATTATGGGTAAAACCGACAAAGCGGAAGAGCTATATAAGAGAATATTATTAGATTATCCAGGTAGTTTATTCACGATTGAAGCACGTAAGCGATATCGAGAAATAAAAGGAGAATAGTTCAGAAAATAATAGATATTTATAAAAATATGAAAAAAAGGATAGAATTGTTACCAAAAGTAGAACTTCATTTGCATATTGAAGGAACTTTTGAGCCAGAACTTATGTTTGAGATTGGTAAAAGAAATAATATAGCACTCCCATATTCTTCAATAGAAGAATTACGAAAGGCATATGATTTCAATAACTTACAGGATTTTTTGGATATATATTATGCTGGATGCAATGTTTTGCAAGAGGAACAAGATTTCTACGATTTGACTTATGCTTATTTCGAAAAGGCTAAAGAAAATAATGTACTTCATGCCGAAATATTCTTTGACCCACAGTCGCATACCGATAGGGGAATAGCTTTTGAAACGGTAGTTTATGGTATTACAAAAGCAATGAATGATGCAGAAAAAAATTTGGGAGTTTCCAGCAAATTGATTTTAAGTTTCCTTCGTCATTTGAGTGAAGCTGCTGCTATAGATATATTGAAAATGGCAGAGCCATTCCGTGATAAATTTATTGCTATAGGTTTAGATTCTTCTGAGCTGGGAAATCCTCCCGATAAATTTCAGAAAGTATATGAAATGGCTGCTGCGCAAAATTATAAGAGAGTAGCTCATGCTGGCGAAGAAGGCCCTGCAGAATATATCTGGGATAGCCTTTTGTTGCTCAAAATAAACCGCCTTGACCATGGAAATCGTGCAATGGAAGACCCTCGTTTACTTGCCGAACTTATGCATCGTAAAATAGGATTAACGCTTTGCCCTTTATCAAATTTGAAGCTGAAGGTGGTAAATGATATGAAATTGCATCCAATTAAGAAAATGCTTGATTTTGGATTGAAAGTTACCGTTAATTCTGATGACCCCGCATATTTTGGTGGTTATATGAATGATAATTTTATTGCAATATCAGAAGCATTAGATTTATCAGTTGATGATTTGTATAAGCTATCACGAAATGCTATAGATGTTTGCTGGGCAACAGCTGAACAAAAGAAAATATTTAAAACTAAACTTGATAATTGGCTGTTAATAGATTAATTAAGTAATTGAATTATTCATAAAGAAAAACAATATTTGTCGATAATTACATTAAATACATTAGCTTTGTAGCTAAATTAACTAAAATCAAATAAATATGAGAATAAAACTACTTTGGATACTAAGCCTAATAATTGCTTTTTCTTTTTTAGGACTAGATGTATATTCGCAGACAGACACAACGAATGTTGATAATACCACAGCAGAAGAAACTAAACAGGAAGTAAAAACAGGCTTTGGCTTTGCGGCAATTCCAGCATTGGCTTATGATTCGGATATGGGGTTTTTGTATGGAGTAATTGGTACAGTCTATCATTATGGTGATGGTTCAAATTACCCGATGTATAATCATAAATTATATTTGGAGTGGTCAAGAACAACAAAGGGTAGTGGCAAAAATATTATTCTATATGATAATAGAACATTGATTCCTAATGGTAGAATGAATGTTGAAGTAAGTTATTTTACTGAGCAAGCACTAGACTTTTATGGATTTAATGGTTATAAGTCTTATTTTGGAGATGAATATTTAAATGCTGATGATGCAGCGTATATTAGTAGATTATACTATCGACATGATAGAAAAATGTTACGATTAAAAGCTGATTTTCAAGGAAAATTATATGGTGATAATTGGCGTTGGTTAGCTGGTATTGTGCATTATGGAATAGATATTAAATCGGTAGATTTAGAAACTCTTAATGATGGAAAAGACGGTGATGACCTTTTGCCAGATACTGCAGCTCTTTATGATAAATATGTAGAGTGGGGAGTAATTCCTGAGGCTCAAGCTACAGGAGGAAATACAAACATTGTAAAATTAGGAGTAGTATACGATAGTAGGGATAATGAACATAGTACTACTAAAGGGATATGGTCGGAAGCTATAATTCTTACTGCGCCAGGTTTTCTTGGTAATGAGTTTTCTTACACTAAAATCTCATTAACTTACCGTCAGTATTTTAATCTTTATAAAAAGAAAGTAACTTTAGCATATCGTTTAAATTATCAAGGATTAATAGGTGGTGAAATACCATTTTATATGATGCCATTTTATTTCAGGTCTAAAGATACTAAAGATGGCCTTGGTGGTTCTAAAACATTACGTGGTATTAAGAGAAATCGTATTGTTGGCGATGGCGCTGTTTTAGGAAATATTGAAATTCGCTATAAGTTTTTAGAAACGGTATTGCTAAATCAAAATTTTTCAATAACTTTAAGTGGTTTTACTGATGCTGCTCAGGTGGTACAAATGCATGCATTTAATACTGATGGTGTAACTGCTGGTTATGGAAATACAAGAGACAAAAATATAGAGGAACTTGATTATTCTGCAGAGAGTATTCATATTAGTTATGGACTTGGCCTACATTTCGCTGTAAATCACAACTTTATTGTAGCCGTTGATTATGGAATGGCAGGAAATCCACAAGATGGTAGTAGTGGCCTTTATATAGGATTAGATTATTTATTTTAGAAATATAGGTTTATGTTAGTAAAGACTTTCGGAGCAGCATTGCATGGTATTGATGCAATAAAAATAACCATAGAGGTGAATATTAGTAAAGGAATTGCAATGCATATTGTGGGTCTTCCTGATAATGCTGTGAAAGAAAGTCAACAGAGAATACATGCTGCACTAACAAATAATGATTATAAAATGCCTGGCCGCAAAACGGTTATTAATATGGCTCCAGCAGATATTCGTAAAGAAGGTTCTGCCTATGATTTGCCAATTGCAATAGGAATATTAGGCGCTTCTGAGCAAATAAATAACGATCGCTTTGCTGATTATCTTCTAATGGGCGAGCTAAGCCTTGATGGAGGAGTGCAGGTAATAAAAGGTTCTTTGTCAATAGCCATTGAAGCTAGAGAAAAAGGATTTAAAGGATTGATATTGCCAAAGCATAATGCTATGGAAGCTGCAATTGTAAACAATCTTGATGTTTATGGCGTTGATAATATAAAGGAGGTAATTGCATTTTTTGATGAAGGTATTGAGCCAGAGAAGTTTGTTGTTAATACTCGCGAGAAATTCAACAATCAGCTTAATGATTATGAGTTTGATTTTGAGGATGTAAAAGGACAAGAGAATATTAAACGTGCTCTAGAAATAGCTGCTGCAGGTGGTCATAATGTTATAATGATAGGTCCTCCGGGCTCAGGAAAAACAATGTTAGCACAACGCTTACCTTCGATATTACCTCCACTAAATTTACACGAAGCATTAGAAACCACAAAGATACACTCTGTGGCAGGCTTAACTTCGTCAACTGATCAATCATTAATCTCAGTACGCCCATTTCGCGCTCCACATCATACAATTTCTGATGTTGCCTTGGTAGGCGGTGGCACTTATCCACAGCCTGGCGAAATATCATTGGCACATAATGGCGTTCTCTTTTTGGATGAACTGCCAGAATTTAAGCGTACCGTATTAGAAGTAATGCGCCAACCCATGGAAAATAGAAGTATTACCATTTCTAGGGCGAAATTTTCTGTAGATTATCCGGCAAGTTTTATGCTTATTTCTAGTATGAACCCTTGCCCATGTGGATATTATAATCATCCTGATAAAGCTTGCGTTTGTGCTCCAGGTATGGTACAGAAATATCTTAATAAAATATCTGGTCCACTTTTAGACCGAATAGACCTTCATGTGGAGGTTACTCCTGTGCCTTTTAGAGAATTGTCAGAGATGCGAAAATCAGAGAAGAGTAAAGAGGTTCGAAAACGTGTAATTGCAGCAAGAGAAATACAGGAAAAGAGATTTGAGGAAGCTACTAATATTCATGCCAATGCACAAATGAATTCTAAGCAATTACGAGAGTACTGTCAAGTGGGTAAGGAAGGAATGGAATTATTAAAAACAGCCATGGAAAAATTAGGGCTTTCTGCTAGGGCTTACGATAGAATACTTAAAGTAGCACGAACTATTGCCGACCTTGATGCTGCAAAAGATATAAATAACGATCATCTTTCGGAAGCTATACAGTATCGTAGTTTGGATAGAGATAATTGGGG
>QMPB01000386.1 GCA_003648395.1 Bacteroidota bacterium | reverse complement strand
TTCAAGCGAGTCGTAAACAATGCAAAGACCACCATCGGCACCCACTTCTACATAATAATCTCCTGCTCCAAGGCCATTTATAAAATCGGTAGTATCACCATTTGACCATATATAGTTATAGTAGTAATTAGAATCTGGAACCAAAGCCAATATGCTACCAATACTATCGCCAAAGCATAAATTATTTGTAATGTTATAGTTCATAATAAGATCACAACCAACGTATATTGAGTCAAAAACAGTGCAGTCTCCAGCATAGGAAACAGTTATATAATACCAGCCGGTTTGATTTATAGTTATTTCAGAAGCAGTGCTGCCAGTTGACCATAAATATGCTGTAGTTGGCCCACCATTAAAATTGTTAGATGTTAGTACAATATTGCCACCAAGGGTAAAGCTAGTATCAGCGCCCAATCCATAAACATACTGTGGACCATTTGTGAAATTCCATCCTGTATTATTTGAAATATCAGTACTAAATGAACCTGCAAAATACAATGAACTTCCTCCAACATTTATATCTCTTACATTCATAAAATCTGCGGAAACCATTCCTCCATTCTTTAAAACAAATGCTTGGTCATTATCTTTTGTAGAACGTAAATTAAGAGCGTAGCAGTTATTTCCCCTTACAAACCAGTAATTATTAATATGTTGGGTTTTCCCTTTTTCTAGACGATAAGTATTTCCCGCATAAAATAATAAAGAGTCAAAAATATATTCTCCATATATAGTAGCATCATTATTAATGGTCATTTTATTGAAACTATGATGCGAACTACTATAATTCCGTACTTCAGTATTCCCTTCCATAATTTTATTGAAGCTAACATTATGAAATGCTAATTCGTTATCTCCCTTTATAGTAAATTTGAAATTAGGAACTCCAGTATTATCAAAATTGATATTGGAGTTATTGGCAAATAAATTGAAACTATCAGTTTTTATTAATAATGAATTATTGAGATTAAAAATACTGTTCTCTATTTTAAGAGTGCGTGGTTTAGTGGTCCATGAGTTGTATAATAATGATGAAATAGTTTTTCCCTTACTATCAAAATAACCTTGATCATGAATTATTCTCTGAGCTTTTAACTCATCTTCTAGCGACCATGCTCCGTCAGTAAGAAAAGATAATTCAGGTAGAGCATTATTTCTACTGCGAATCACATTTCCTGTATCCAAAGCTCTCATATTAATATAATTTACAGAACTAATATCTAATGTGTCAGCTAATAAAAGGCTGCCGTATATATTTAAGCTCTGAATATCTAGAAATGGCTCACTAACAATATAATTCCACTCCATATTGTGACATTCTATTTGCCCAAGGCTTGATAATACTGTGTCGTAAGTAGTAATAAAAGAATTAGAATCAAAGTTTACATTATCGATATAAGTAGGCAAGCATTCGCCACCAATCCCACCTGTACTCAGCGACCAATGCGCAGTATCCCACCAGTCGCCACCATCGGCTACCCAATACAAATTGCGCGAAGGGATTGGTATTATCTGCCAGTTGCTAGAGTTTCCTCCCAAATCTGTTCCATTATTATCTATCCAAGGGCCAGGACCAATAGCTGTAATGTTTTCTAGTTTTGTATAATTAAGACTTATGGGCTGAGGGCAATTAATAATGGCAGCTCCTCCCCAACCAGAGCTTATCGTTATATCGTTATAGCAATTTGCCGAAGATAATAAGTAGGAATTGATATATTGATGCATCGCTGCCTCTAGTATATAATTACCTCCAGGGTGAAAGTATAAACTATCGATATAATTATCGCCATTTATCTCACCATCGCCTACAAAATCAAGATTATTGAATGATATGCTTATATTATTATTATGATCAATTATACCATATTTTTGTTCTAAGAAAGATACATCATTTAGAACTAATTGTCCCGAAGAGCCTGATGCCTCAATAGTTCCTCCTTCTTCAAATATTATTTTTGAATTAGCAGCTAATAGGATAGAGTTGTTTTCCATATCCCAACTAAACATCTTGTTTAGGTATCCAGGAGTAATATATAGTTTGCTATTTTGTATATCAAATTTTCTATAGTGATCGGATACGCCAAAATATGAAGATGTATAAATTGGGTTTTGTGCAGAAATGAAACTTCCTCGGTACTGGTTTATCTTTGTTAATACACGCAATGTATCTACTAATGTCCAGTGTCCTGAGTCAGCAATTATAATATCTCCCATGAAACTTTGACTAGCCGATTCTATAGTTTTGTTCTGCTGCTCACCAACAAGAAAGGTTTCGGTAATGCACTCAAAGCTCATCTCTGGAACAAATTTTATATCTCCAGAAATATAATGTACATATGATGATGAGTCGAAAAACACAGGTTCTCCTAATACTCCTGTCCAGTTCATATCTCTACAAAAGGTATTATTTGTATCTACTATTACGCTATCACCAGTGGCAAATCCTGAGTTTAAATCAAAATATACATCATCAAAAATTTTAGGAATACAGGCTCCTGATGCACCACCAGAATTTAGTGACCAATGAGCACTATCTTGCCAATTTCCATTACCATTTACCCAATAATGATCCTGCGATGTATTGGAAAATATCCATCCACTATTAGAGCCCAAATCACTACTGTTGTTTGCTACAAATACTGCTCCACCAATTGCATTACACCCTCTTATTGCAGTATTAGTAACATCTACAGTTGCTGATGCTGGCATTGATATTCCAAAAGTATTATTTCCAGTAAAATCACGTAAAGTAATTACATTATGACAGTCGCCAATGGATATTAATGCATTACTTATGCTATCAACTCTTTCATCATAAATATAAGTTTTGCCTTTTTTAAGAATGATAGTATCACTTACAATACTACCCTCAAGTATCATGTCTTGAAAGCGCTCTATTTTATTAAAAATAGTTCCTGCAGTTCTAGAAAAAGCATAAGTGCTATCTCCGGCTATTGTCATATTATAAAACTCGTCAGGATTTGGCCCTGTAGTATAAATTTGTGGAGCACCTGTAAGAAATCTTATATGCGATGTGTTTGGGTTTACAATTAGTGTATCCTGTTCGATAAATAGATTAGCTTGAATGTCTATTATGGAGCTAGCAAGGCTTAATTCTCTACTTTCGGTACCAGTTATGGATAGAGTAGATATATTTATATATTGACTATTAGTATTAAGATGACCTCTATGGTGACTAATCGATCCCTCAGTATTATTTATACTATCCTGTAGTATCCATTCTCCTGAATATCCGTTAAATATTAACTGTTTTGAGTTTAGATTAATATTTGAAGTTTTAATAGTTTCGCCATTATTGTGAGAGCTGAAGAATATTATACCTCCTGATGAGAGTGAGCTCGAAGAGCTTAAGTCTAGAGACCCTGAAATGTTTAGGTTATTGCTAAAAAGCAGTAATCCAAAAGCACTATCTGTCCAAAGAAAATTGTGACAATAACCATCTATGTATTTTAACTCTATTTCACCGTTTAAAGGTAGCGATAGGCTGTCAATAAATACATTGTCAACAGTTGTAGGAATACACTCGCCTCCATTGCCCCCTGATATTGCCGACCAGTGAGTAGTATCTCCCCATTCGCCAGTATCGTCTACCCAATATAAATCTCTTGAAGGTGGCTCTGTAATATTCCATCCATCATTATCACCATTATCAATAGATCCTATGGCATTGAAACTAGCGCCCCCAGTAGCATGTATATGCGATAGGATTAAGTAATTGCAGTCAACGACACCTGACACTTTATGGAAACTTGCAAAGCTATGTTGTGATCGTATTATAATAGGATCCTTGCAATTGCCGTTTGCAACTAATGCCATGTTTATTGTTTGAGTCCTATAAGATTCAAGGGTGTATTCCTTCCCTTTTCTAAATAATAAACTATCAATTGTATTATCGCCAGTTATTGATCCATCTTCTTTGAATTCTATTTTGCGAAACTGTATTGGTAATCCTTGGTTCATCACATTTCCAAAAGAATTGAATGTAATATCGTAATAAGTATACGCTCCATTAGAATTGTGATTGAAAACTGATCCATTAATAAATATTTCGGAAGTACCTGCGTCAACTGTATATCCATTACCAGAAACCCCCCATGTATTAATCGTTATAACGGAAGATCCCAATTCTATATTTCGAGGATTATTGCTATTTGAAATTAGGTTACTAGCAACTACATTATTTGAGTTGGTTATTAATGTGCCGTTTTCTAAATATATATCACCACATAGCAAGCTGTCCTGAATTGTCCAACTTGCAGCTCCTTTGAAATAGATTTTCTTCCCTCCCAATTTGCGAAAAGTTTTTAAATAATGATTTCCTCCTTGTGCTTCAAAAAATATTTTTGGGTAAGAGGCAATGTTTATGTTATTGCTAAGTATTAAGCTTCCGTATATTTTCCATTGGTTGGCAATGCCAGTAAATAAAAGATTATTGCTAAGCAGGCTTGAGTTAAAATCTTTGCAATATATAGTTCCTATGTTTAAATTTACCGTAAAATTAGATGTAGAAGAATTTGCATCAAAAAATACATTGTCGTTGGCTGTTGGAGTTTGTATATGATTAATTGATCCGCCTGAGCTTGTTGCCCAATGGTTGATATCACTCCAATTGCCATTTCCCCCAATCCAATAATAATCAGCAGAGAATAGCTGAGTATTTAGTAGTGATAGAGTAAAAAGTATGAATAATATCTTTTTCATTTTATAGTTATAATGATGTTATAACTTAATGAAAAGCAGACTTAGCAAATAAGTGGATCTAAATAATTAAGTATAACGTTCGCAAATATACTAATCTTATATTATATAGACAAGAGCAAATTGTTGTAATCGTAGAACAAAAAAATCACAATTAATATTAATGTGCAATAGGATAATACCTATTCAAATCGAAAAGACCAGCATTTAGTTTATCGCTTTCATTATACCTATTTTGGAACCAGTCATATACTTGCCAGAAATTATCATCAGACCTGTTTATGCTATACTTTCGAAGCTCTCTATTATAATAGTCCTCATCTTTGCCATGTGTTAATAGCAGTTCGAAAAAACCTGCGAGTTCATCTTGTTTTAAATCCAAGTATATACTTGGATATGAGTCTATAAAACCTTCAATAAAGTTTAATCTGTCTTTTTTGGCATCCATCCTCTTTTCTTCATTAAACATAAAAGCCACATTATCATGCCATCTATTTACTAGCATTGAATACATTAAATCT
>QMPB01000385.1 GCA_003648395.1 Bacteroidota bacterium | reverse complement strand
TTAGAAAGAATATTAAAATAATTTCATCGGAATTTGCAAATGCTGGTTATGATATTGAATCTTTTACAGGATTTAACTCGATTGTACCAAATAGATTTATTGAAGTAAAATCATATACAGATAATGTGATTTTTTATTGGAGTAAAAATGAAGTGAAAACAGCAAAGGAACTTGGAGATGATTATTTTCTGTATTTAATTGATAGAAATAAGTGCCACTTAAATGATTATAAACCAATGATAGTTAAAAATCCTTTTAACAGAGTTTTTAGTAATGATATTTGGAGAATTGAAACAGACGTTTGGAAAATATCTTTAGAAAAGTAGTATGTTAATGCTTGGTGAAAAGTATTATTTTTTAATTGATTACACGTTTAAATAATTAGTAATAAATACATTGCAGAACAATCAATTAAACAACTTTTCCTTTCACCCTTCACCCTTTAATTCTCCCCTTTCGCACCGCAATTTTCATTACTTTTGCACATCAAAATTTTAGAGAAATATAGAATGGAAGAAAGCAATAGCAAATCGCTGAATTTTATAGAACAAATAATTGATAATGACCTTAAAGAAGGTAAAAATGAAAACCGTATACACACTCGTTTTCCTCCTGAGCCTAATGGTTATTTACATATTGGACACGCAAAAAGTATCTGTCTAAACTTTGGTTTGGGAGAGCAATACAAAGGCAAAACTAATCTTAGATTTGATGATACCAATCCTAGTAAAGAAGATGATGAGTACGTAAATAGCATTATCGAAGACATAAAATGGCTTGGTTTCAACTGGGAAGGAGATATTCATTATACATCAGATTATTTTGACCAGCTTTACACATGGGCTTGCGATTTCATTAAAAAGGGATTGGCTTATGTCGATGAGCAATCGTCGGAGCAAATGCGTGAGCAAAGAGGAACGCCTCAAGTTCCTGCTACACCAAGTCCTTTTCGTAATAGAACGATAAAAGAAAATCTTGAACTATTCTCTAAAATGAAGAATGGTGAGTTTGAAGATGGCAGCATGGTTTTACGTGCCAAAATTGACCTTTCTTCGCCAAATATGCAAATGCGTGACCCTGTGATGTATCGTATTATGCGAGCTCACCACCACCGTACCGGAAATGATTGGAGTATTTATCCTATGTATGATTTTGCACACGGGCAAAGCGACTATATAGAAAACATTACTCACTCAATTTGCACTTTGGAATTTGAAAACCACCGTCCACTATACGATTGGTATTTAGATCAAATTGCTGGAGATGTTGACAGAACAAGGCAGATAGAATTTGCTCGACTAAACATAAACTATACTGTTATGAGCAAGAGAAAGCTTATGCAATTGGTGGATGAAAATATAGTAAATGGATGGGACGATCCTCGAATGCCTACAATATCTGGATTGCGACGCAGAGGATTTACTCCAGAGTCAATCCGCAATTTTGCAGACAGAATAGGCGTTGCAAAACGCGATAATATAATTGAATACAGCTTATTGGAGTTTATGGTGAGGGAACACCTCAACAAAATTACTGACAGAGTGATGGCTGTTATTGATCCAATAAAACTTACTATTACAAACTTTGATGAAGATAAATTTGAAGACTGTGAGCTTGTAAATAATCCTGAGGATGAAAATAGTGGCAAAAGAAATATTCCTTTTGGCAGAAATCTTTTTATTGAACGCAGCGACTTTATGATTGATGCTCCTAAGAAGTTTTTCCGACTTGCTCCAGGCAGAGAGGTAAGATTAAAAGGTGCTTTCATTATTAAATGCGAAGATTATATTACTGATTCAGAAGGTAATATTACAGAGATTCTATGCACTTACGATCCTGAAACTAAGAGTGGAAGTGGTATTTCTAGAAAAGTAAAAGGCGTATTGCATTGGGTAAGTGCCGAAAAAGCTATCGATGCTGAAATTCGTCTTTATGATAGACTTTTTAATGACGAAGATCCACTAGGCCATGAGGATATAGATTTTAAGGAATTTATAAATCCTAACTCATTACAAATTATTAAAAATTGTAAGTTAGAGCCAAGTTTGGCTGATGCCAAAATTGAAGATAAATTCCAATTTCAGCGTACGGGATATTTTACTGTGGATAAAGACAGTAAGCCTGGCAAAATGGTTTTTAATCGTACTGTTGCACTTCGCGATTCATGGGCAAAAAATAAGAAGAGATAATAACCCTCATTTACTTTGCCTTATATAACGAATAAAAGAAATTACAATGTCGATAAGCATAAAAAACTTAAGCAAATTTTACGGAAAGCAGAAAGCACTAAATGATGTTAGTTTGGAGATAAATAGCGGTGAAATTGTTGGCCTTTTAGGACCCAATGGAGCAGGAAAATCTACCTTAATGAAAATTATCAGTTGCTATATTCCACAATCGGAAGGAAGCGTGGAAGTAATGGGACATAACGTATTAGAGAATCCTATTGCTGTAAAAAGTAAAATAGGATATCTGCCAGAAAGCAATGCTCTTTACCACGAAATGTATGTAAAAGAATACTTAAATTTTGTGGCAGGAGTTTTCAAAATTAAGAATAAGAAAGAGCGTATTGCAGAAATGATTGAGCTTACTGGCCTACAGAAAGAACAGCATAAGAAAATTGGCGCTTTATCAAAGGGATATAAGCAGCGAGTGGGCATTGCTCAGGCTTTTATTCATAATCCTGATGTGTTAATTCTTGATGAACCAATTAGTGGTTTAGACCCTAATCAGCTTATTGAAATCAGAAATCTTATTAAGAAAATTGGTGAAACAAAAACCATTCTTTTTTCATCACATATTATGCAAGAGGTGGAAGCTGTTTGCGATAGAATCATTATTATTAAAGATGGGATTTTAATTGCTGATAGTCCTAAAAATGAAATTCAGAAGCTTTGGAAAAACAAAGAAATAATATTTGTTGAATTTAAAGAAGAGATTGATTTAGCCCATTTTAGCAATATCAAAGGAATAGAAAGTGTTATTAAAAATAGCAATGGTAAATATAAAATTACTGTTGCATCAAAAGATGATATTCGACCTTTAATATATGACTATGCTAAAGACAACAATCTGACTCTTATTGGGCTACAGACTGAAGAAATTAGTCTTGAACATATATTTCAAGACCTCACAAAGTAGTTCTACAATACTGTTCATCTTCCATTAATTTATTAGATATAATAATATCTATAAACTTACGTTAACTTAATAATTACCCATACATTTATATGAAGCATTTTTACTTTTTACTTATATCATTTATTTTCATTTTTCAGTCTTGCGAAGTTATTAATCCTGATGAGGATATGCCATCTTTCATTAAGATTGACACTATGACTTTTTCTGCAAACACAGGAGAAGGAACTAGTATTGCAGAGATTGCAGATGCATGGGTTTATGTAAATGGTAACCTTGTTGGAGCCTTTGAAATGCCTTTTGAGATTCCTGTTCTTAGTTCAGGAACTAGCAATATCAAAATATCTCCAGGAGTAAAACTTAATGGAATTGCTGGTACAAGATCCATTAACCCTTTCTATACTAGTTACGATAATAATATGAGCCTAAGCATTGGCGAAACTCTCAATATTACTCCTAGCTGTGAATATGCCGATGGGGTAATTTTTCCTTGGAACAATAGAGGCGAAGAGGATTTTGAAGAAGGAGGAATTAGTATTGATTCCATTGGAGATTCGTCAACTAGTATCAAGAAATCTAATACTGAAGTGTTTGAGGGCAATTATTCTGGTTATATTGAACTAAACTCAACTCATCAGACTTTTTACGGACAAAGTACAAACGCCTTTGTATTGCCTGCGGGAGCTGGTGTAGTAATGGAGATACACATAAAAAATGACGTTCCTGTTATGTTAGGTATGTTTGCATATCTACCTGGTGGAACAGTTGTTAGCAACGACCATTTAGGAGTAAATGCGGGTTCCGATTGGAAAAAATTATACGTAAACTTCACTGAACTAGTTGGCAATTACCCAACAGCTACAGGATATAGAGTATTCTTTAAATCAAATATTGGTGATAAAACAGAAGCAAATATCTATCTTGATAATATTAAAATAATGCATTTTTAATGAATAGACCTTTACAAACAATAAAGTATATTCTTAACGATTACATATCGGCAGCATTGGCATGGGCAATGTTTTTTATGTATCGAAAAAATGCCTATTCCACAGATTATTCTTCGCTTCGTGAGATAACTTTCGACGATTCTAATTTTATTACAGGATTAGCAATAATTCCTTTGCTTTGGCTAGTTATATATTTTATAATGGGCAATTATAAATCTGTTTATCGTAAAACTCGCGTAAAAGTAATTGGTAATACATTCCTCAGTTCACTAATTGGAGTAATGTTCTTATTCCTATCTGTTATTATTGATGATTATGTAAATTCTACTTCCGATTTAATAGTTTATGGAGGAATACTTTTCATACTGCACTTTGGCATTACAGCAATATCAAGAACAATTATTACATCACTAATGGTGAATAAAATCCATAATGGAGTTATTGGTTTTAATACTATTATTATTGGTGGAAATGGTAATGCTACTGCTATTTACAACGATATTATTAACCAGACTATTTCTTCAGGAAATAAGTTTATTGGCTTTGTAAATGTTAATGATGCTGATGAGTATAAATTAGCAAATCACTTGCCTAAACTAGGTCACTATCTTCAAACACCACAAATAATTGAGGAACTAGCAATTGAAGAAGTAATTATAGCAATTGACCCTTCGGAGCATGCTAAAATTAAGAGTATTATGTCTGCCTTAAGAAATACAAATGTGATTATAAAAGTAATTCCCGATATGTACGATATAGTATTAGGAATGGTAAAAATGACAGCAATATTTCAAGCACCGCTAATACAAATATCGCCAGAAATTATGCCCTATTGGCAAGTAGTTTTAAAGCGAGTTATGGATATTAGCATCTCACTTTTGGCTATAATATTTCTATCACCTTTATTCATTTTCACTGCAGCAATGGTTTACTTTACTTCCAAAGGACCAATATTTTATCTGCAAGAAAGAATTGGCATTAATGGCAAGCCATTTAATATGCTTAAGTTCAGAACAATGTACACTGACGCAGAGAGTGCTGGCCCACAACTAAGTTCTGATGACGACCCAAGAATTACTACTTTTGGCAAGATAATGCGTAAAATTAGATTAGACGAAATACCGCAATTCTTCACGGTAATAAAAGGAGATATGAGCCTTGTGGG